>NZ_KV794748.1:0-9926 GCF_001808895.1 Corynebacterium sp. HMSC070E08 | reverse complement strand
GAGAGTAAGAAACCGCCGACACCAAACAACAAACAACAACTCAATACAACAATAAGAGACCGTTGAAACACCATTACTGTTTCAACGGTCTCTCCCTTTTCGTTTTGCGGTTTTCACCGTCCCCCACAACCCGAAAGTGCAGACCCGCTGGTCGCAGCCAAGTACAGGCCCGCGTCTGCTGATCAGTCACCTGCAGGTCTGTACTTCCAGGTCTGCACTTATAGGGCCTAGACACCAAGCCTGGGACGCAAACAAACCTTGCTATAGATTTACCCACGGCCAGAACAACGACCTTCCCGCACCACCAAAAACCTTCCCGCATAAACGAAAAATTCTCAACAATTTCGTCAGCTAGGTCATACACCCGAAAAGTATCGAGCAGGTTACAGCAATCCGAAAGTTAGCCGCCTCTATCGAGCCATCAACCTTTTCCTTATACCCCGGCCGAAGCAAAAATGGTCCCCCGACCACCGCTACAGCGGGCCGAGGGTAACTCTACAAGAACAAAGGAAAGACGCTACGTTTAACGCAGGGAGGATGATCATGCAGTGAGGCGGCAGACTGCCTCCCGGATGACCTCAGGGCGCTTGCAGAAGGCAAAGCGAACCTTATGCTGCCACGGTTCCGGGTTGTCCGTGAAGGCGGCCAGCGGGATGGCGGCCACGCCCTTTGTTTCGGGCAGCTGCATGCAGAAATCGATGCCGCTTAAACCGGTAGAGGAGATATCGGCAACCACGTAGTAGGTGCCGCCGGTGTCATGCACGTGGAACCCCAGCTGTTCTAGGCCCTTCACTAGGATGCTGCGGCACTCTGCAAGCTCATCCACCATGCCGTCCAGCCATTCCTGTTCATAGCGCAGGGCATGGGCCACGGCCGGCTGGAAGGGCGTGGTCGAGACGAAGGTGGTGAACTGCTTGGCTTTGATGACGCCGTCGAGAAGCTTAGGCTCCGCAATGGCCCAGCCGGTCTTCCACCCGGTGCAGTTGAAGGATTTGGCAGCAGAAGACACCGTGACGGTGCGCTCGGCCATTCCCGGCAGGGTGGCGATACTGACGTGCTCGGTGCCGAAGGTGAGGTTTTCGTATACCTCGTCGGCAAGAACTAGGAGGTCCTTCTCCACGCAGAGCTCGGCGAGCTCGGTGAGTGCCTCGTGGGAAAAGACCGAGCCGGTCGGATTGTGCGGTGTATTGATGATGACCATGGCGGTCTTGTCCGTAACTGCGGCGCGCACGGCATCGACGTCGATGTCCCAACTGTTGCCGGATTCCTTCAAGGGGACGGGGACGCGGGTGGCGTCGGCAAGCGCGATGGCAGCGGCGTAGGCATCGTAGTAGGGCTCGAGGACGATGACCTCGTGGCCGGGTTCCACGAGGCCCAGCACCGTCGCGGTGATGGCTTCGGTGGCACCTGCGGTGACCACGACGTGATCCTGCGGAACAGCGTAGGTCTCCGCGATGGCGCTGAGCAGTTCCGAGACGCCGCGAAGGGGAGCGTATTGGTTGTTGCCGCCGGCGATGTTCTCCTGGGCAATCTCCAGCATGCGCTGTGGGCCGTCGCTATCGGGGAAACCCTGTCCCAGATTTACCGCGTCATTCTCCACGGCAAGCGCGGTCATGGTGGCGAAGATGGTTTCGCCAAATTCTTGTAGTCTCTCAACAGTCATTTAGAGCACCAGCAGATCGTATTTCGTAGCTTTCACATCGGTCAGACGCTTGCGTGCGCGCTCGAGGCGCTGCCACTGATCCTCCGGAATGGACTTGCGGGCAATCGTCACGGTCTCCGCATCTGGGGTGCCCCAGGCAATCGGCATGGGGGTGATCTGCTGCCAATGATCCTTGTCGTCGCTGCTGCGCTGGCCGGAGACAGCGGCCACCGGAACCTTGGTTCCCACGGTGCGCTTAATGCCCGGGATATTGGTGACCGTGCGCAGGCAGGCGCCCCAGCGCGGCGGAGCCTTCGGGTCCACGTTGGTGTTCACCAAGGCCATGAGCACCATATCGCGCTCGTTGACCTCCGCCACGACGGCGGGAGCAAGCGGATAGGAGTCGTAGAGCTTTTGGGCCGATCCAACCTTGCTCGAAGCCAAGACACCGATGACGGCGCAAAAGACGCCGAAGAGCGCCATGCCTACCGCCAGCGTGATGCGCCAGACGGGGTCGATTCCAAAATAGACGGCAATCGCACCGATGATAAGCACCAGACCCATGACGAGGCCGGAATTGCGCAGGCGCGAGGAATCACGCAGGAGCTCATTGTTCTTCTTGGCAAAGTCTTCGTTGACTTCAAACTTGAAAATCTTCATCAGCTCACAAGTCTACTTCGTCCACCAGCCGGTAGGCATAACCTTGCTCGGCCAAAAAGCGCTGGCGGTGCATGGCATATTCCGCATCAATCGATTCACGCGCCACGAGAGTGTAGAACGTGGCTTCCTGCCCGTCCTTCTTCGGGCGCAGTAGGCGGCCTAGGCGCTGGGCCTCCTCCTGGCGGGAGCCGAAGGTACCGGAGACTTGGATGGCCAGGGCGGCTTCGGGCAGGTCAATGGAGAAGTTGGCCACCTTGGACACCACGAGGGTGTCCAGGTTGCCTTCCCGGAATTGTTGGAAGAGCTTTTCGCGTTTGGCGGTGGAGGTCTTGCCGTCGATAACCGGTGCGTCTAGGTGCTCACCGAGCTCTTCCAGCTGGTCCACGTAAGCGCCAATGATGAGTGCCTGCTGACCTTCATGTTTCTTCAGCAGCTTGTCGACGGCCCGCAGCTTCGCGCCTGCCGACGCCGCAATCCGGTAGCGCTCCCGCGCTTGTGCCGTGGCATAAAGCAGGCGTTCCTCCTGCGTCATGTCGACGCGCACCTCGACGCAGTCCGCGGTGGCGATATAGCCGGCGGATTCCAGCTCCTTCCACGGCGCGTCATAGCGCTTGGGCCCGATGAGCGAAAAGACATCGCCCTCGCGGCCATCCTCGCGGATGAGGGTGGCGGTCAGCCCCAAGCGGCGGCGCGATTGCAGGTCGGAGGTCATCCGGAAGACTGGGGCGGGCAAGAGGTGGACTTCGTCGTAGATAATAAGGCCCCAGTCATGGGAATCGAAGAGCTCGAGCGCCCGGTATTCACCTTTGGTCTTGCGGGTAACCACTTGGTAAGTGGCGATGGTAATCGGCTTGATTTCCTTCTTCTCGCCAGAGTATTCACCAATTTCCTCCGGCGTGAGGCTGGTGCGGCGCAGTAGTTCATCGCGCCATTGGCGCCCGGCCACGGTGTTGGTCACCAGGATGAGCGTGGTGGCCTGGGCTTTGGCCATGGCGGCAGCACCCACGATGGTCTTGCCTGCGCCACAGGGCAGGACCACGATGCCGGAGCCGCCAGACCAGAAGGATTCGGCGGCATACTGCTGATAATCGCGAAGCTGCCAGTCCACCTCCTCGGTGCTCAGCGCGATGGGGTGGGATTCACCGTCGACGTAGCCGGCGCGGTCATCGGCGGGCCAGCCGGCTTTGAGCAGCTCTTGTTTGAGCCGCCCACGCGCGGAAGGTGGGACGGCGATGGTGTTGTCATCAATGCGCGGCCCCAGAAGCTCGCTGACCTTCTTGATGCGCGTGAGCTCCTCCAGGATGACAGGCTCGTCCGATTCGAGGATGAGACCGTGGGCCGGATGCGCCAGCAGGCGCACGCGGCCGTACCGCGACATGGTCTCGGCGACGTCGATCAGCAGCGCCTGCGGCACCGGGAAGCGGGAGTAATTCTCCAGAACGTCCACGACTTGCTCGGCATCGTGCCCGGCGGCGCGGGCATTCCACAGCGCCAGTGGGGTGATGCGATAGGTGTGGATGTGCTCGGGGGCGCGCTCCAGCTCAGCAAAAGGTGCGAGCGCTGCGCGAGCTTCGTCGGCCTGCGGGTGATCCACCTCGAGGAGGACGGTCTTGTCCGATTGGACGATGAGTGGTCCGGGCATATCTAGGGCCTTTCTACTCTGGGCGTCAGGGAGGGACTTAATCCCTGTCGGCGAAGCGGACGGAGGAAATGCGGTGAACCGGGAAACGCACGGGCTTTCCTGCGGTGCCTAGAGCATCAATGTAGCCGCCCTCTACTGATAATGGCTTCACGGTTACGGTGCGGAGATCGCCGCTTTTATCGGCATAGGAAATCACGATATCGGCGTGGAAGCGCGCGGCGGCGCGGGCCAGAGTGAGCGGATCTGGCTCCTCCTCCTGGTGTTGGCTCGGATCCTGCGCTGACTTCTGCAAAGCCTGAAGCGCCTGCTCCACCGAGGCGGTCTCGCGCTTGCGCGGCTTCGTGCGGGGCGTGGGCAAAAGGTAGGGCTCGGGGGCGACGGTAAGGGAAGCGCCGGATTCATCCTCCGGGGTGGGGGATAGGCCCTTTGCTCGCAGCTTCTCCAGCAGCTCGCCCACGCGCAGCTGCGATACCGCGACGGTGGGCGCGAGCAGGCGCAGACCGGCAACGGATGCGACGGCAAGCTCCAGCAGCGCGGGGTCCTCGCTGCGAAGGTATGAGAGTGCTGGCCCGCTGCGGAGGGTGCCATGGCGCTTGGCGACGTCCCCGATGGCAAACCCCAACGCCTGCGGCACGCCCGTCGGGCAATGCGTTTCCAAAAAGTCGGTCATTTCCTGGGCGGTCAGACCCTGGTCCATGCCACGGCGAATGGTGGACTCGCTGATGCGGTACACGCTGGCCAGGCCTGGGGATTCGAGGTCCGCCAGGGAGGCGAGGGCGCGGTGTGTGTCTGGCTCAAGGGGGCCGGGCACGAGGACGGTGAGATCTTGTTGGATGATGAATTCGCTGACGGTATCGGGGACGAGGCTGGCGGCCGCGGCGGAATCACTCAGCACGCGGGTAGCCTTGCCCAGCGCTATAGCACCGATCCATTCGGCTTCGGCGCGCAGCTGCTCAATGGTCACCGTGCGCGTGTGGCTGGCAAAGAGCGGGGAGCGAAAGCGTAGGTCCTCCCAGAACTCTTCGTTGTTCAGCGCGACTGCGGAATGTGCATAGACGCCGAGAACGAAAGCACGGAAGCGTGGCAGGCGGCGCACGAAGCTGTCCTCCGCGAGGACCCGCGAATCGCTCCAACTGGCCCAGGGGGAGGTACGCCAGGCGTCGAGAAGAATGCGCCACTTCTCCCCGAGAACGGCCTCGAGCCAGTCCTGGGAGCCAGTGGTAGGTGCGAGGAAATGCCCCTCCAAGCCATCCGGCTCGCCGCGGTGGAGAAGCCTAGCATGGTGGCCCAAGCAGATAAGCCGCGCAACCTCCTCCTTCTCCAGAGCGAGGTCCTTGGCCAGTTGGTTGAGGGGGCGAACGCCGACCGAAGAGTCCTTGAGCAGAGTTACCGGATGACTGCCGAGCAACTCGAGGAGCCTTTCCATGCCACGCACGGCTTCGAGGCCAGCTGCGGCACCGGCGTCGTCAGCCCTGGCATCCGGCTCCGGGGTGCCCGCGCGCCCCGAGGGGGTGGTGGGAATGGGCGGGGTGGTATCACCAGCCAGCAGGCGGGCGAGCGAGTGCGGCAAGCGCACAGAGTGCGCGTTGATACGCTCCAGAAAACCTTTGGCCAGCAGGCGCTTGGCGGGATCCTCGGAGTTGATGTCCGGCTCGGTGTCGGTGGTATAGCCCATGCCGTCGCTTTTGCTTAAAGCATCAAGGACTCGGCGCTCCTCGGGGGCAAGCGCGGCTAGATCCTTCTCATCGAACTCTACTTGGTTGCGCAACGACCAGCCGGTGGGAAGTGAGCCCATCACGGCGGTGACGATGCGCACCTGTGGGGCGTCACCAAAGACGAGACCGCGCTCCTTGAGCTGCTTCGTGATTGCAGGGTTGGTGTCTTCCACCATGGCTATTTCGCCGCCGCGTTGTGCGATGTCCTCCAAAGTAGCTAGTTGCTCGGCATTGCTTGCCGCTAAGGCATCCGCGACGTGCATCGGAAGTGTCAGGCGCGAGGCCAACGCATCAAAGTCCTTCGGTGCGGGTGAGAGAACATCACTGCGGTTGCTGAGCAGGGCGCGCAGGTCCTTGTCAGGCAACTGGCTGAGCCACTCGCGGTAGCTCTCGGTAACGCGGGCGCGGTGTGAAGGGGAGGTCATAATGGCCCTCAAGCTTAGTAGGCGGGGGAGGCATGGGGCCCTCGTTGGGTGAATAAGTTACTTTTTGCCGCGGGGTTTGGAATAATAAGGAGCATGTCGAACGAGAACAAAGGCTTCGTATCCCCGGCTTGGCCGAAGAACAGCCCCCGCGAGCACGCTATTACTGAACTTACTGCACCTTTTGCTGGTGCTTCCAGCCCGTACGGTGACGACCTGATTCTGCCGATGCCGGCAGAAAAGCTCAACTACGTTCACCCGTACACCCGCATCAACCGCTAAGTAGGCGCGCAGAAATCTGCGCTTCACTTAGCGGATACGTTGAGCCTTCCGGCTTGCTTTCAGCCCCTCCGAGAATGTTCTCCTCGGTGGGGCTATACGTGTTTGTAATGTACTTGCGCCTCAACTAGTTGGCACGGGCTTGGGCTTTAAGGCCGTCGAGCAGCGTATCGATGAGCTGGGCTTGTATACCTGATAGGTAGTCGGCGCTCACTGGTGTTCTGGGCAGCGGGCGGGTGATGAGACCGATGCCGATGTGAAGTTCGAGCGGGGTGAGGGACTCGGGGCAGAGACCTGCTTGTCGCGTGGGTTCGATAATCGGTTGGTAGATCGACTTCAGTTCAGCTTTGCACTGGGTAGCGATCTCCTGCACGTCATCGTCTGAGAATGAGGCAGTATTCACCTCGGCTGCCACTGCTTGAACAACCGCGGCGAAGTTAAGGCTGGCGATCCGATGAATAATATCGCGCCAGGTGCCTTCGGGATCCTCGTCGAAACCTTGTAGGTGGCTGTCCACCTCTTCTTTGATGTGTGCTACCTCCGCGCCGGTGACGGCATCGAGGAGGGAGAGCCGTTCGGGGAAGTGGCGTGAGACCGTGGCGACGCCCACGCCGGCTTTCTTGGCGATGGAGCGCATGGACACGCCCGGTCCCTCGCTGATGAGCAGCTGCCTGGCTGCTGCGACGATGGCTTGCTTGTTTTCTGCTGAGTCTTGTCTCACAGCTTGCATCATACCAAACGGAACACTATGCTCCACTTTGTAAGTGAAACACCCTGTTCCATTTGGAGGTTAGAAGTGTCAGCGGTGAAAAGTCAGGAAGGAAAGCAGCCATCGGTTGCTGTGAAATCGATAGTTGCCATTGTGGGGATCCCCGTCGTCATCGGCCTTATGCTGTGGGCGTTTTTGGCGCCCACCTTTGCGTCGGGTCCGGCTGGCGTTCCGGTTGCCATTTCGGCGCCGGAGCCCATGCTCGAAGGCATCTCGCAGAAGATTGAGAGTGCGGCGGGGGATGAGGCCCCGGAGATCGTCGTGAAGCACAGCGAGGCCGAGGTGCGCGACGCGGTGCTGCAGCGTGAAGCTGTTGGTGGACTGGTCATCTCCCCGCAGGGCGCGAGTGAGTTCACCGCTGCGGGAAATGGTGCTCCCTACGTGACGATGATTGATGGCCTCGCTGGCCAGCTTGAAGCACAAGGAATGTCCGTGGAGAAGCAGGAGCTGGCGCCGACGACGAAGGAGGACCCGCAGGCGAGCGGTATCGCACTGCTGGGCCTGCCGCTGGCCTTTGGCGGGATTGTTTCCGCTGTTATTGCCACCTTTGCATTTCGTGGCAAGAAATGGGTCAAGCTGGGGGTGCTCGTTGGTATTGCGCTTTTCGGCGGGCTCGTTGCTACGTGGATGCTGCACTCCGTCTATGGAACCCTCGGTGGCAGCTTCGCTGCCGAGTGGATGGCTATCGCTGCGGGCATCCTTGCGACGTCTGCGGTGACTGCAGGCCTTGCGGGGGTGATGGGTGCCGCGGGTATTGGAATCGGTGCCGTGCTGACTATCTTCTTAGCGAACCCGCTGTCGGGTCTGGCAACCGGCCCGTGGCTGCTGCCTACCGGGTGGTCGACGCTGGGGCAGTGGATGCCCATCGGCGCGACGGGTCACCTAGTCCGCTCGCTGTCCTTCTTTGATGGGCAAGGCTTCGGCCATGCGTGGTGGTCGCTAGGGCTGTGGATTGTTGTTGGCCTAGTGTTGCTGGCCTGTGATCGGTCGCGCGCTAAGGAAGACGCTGCCGTTGAGGAAAAGGCTTAGTCAAAACTAAAAGAGGCTGGATGGAGAAAACCATCCAGCCTCTTTTGTGTAGTTAAAGCTTTGCCTTTATGTGCTCAGCTTGCACGGCGCGGCGCGCTGCTTAGCGTGCAGCCAAAACCTGTGCCACCGGGTCGATGACGTGGCGGTTAGCGGAGTAGAAGGCGTTGAAGTCGTGGCGGTTGGCCTTGTACTGCTCGGTGAAGGAAGCCGGGACGGTCAGGCCGTACTGGGTGGCGGTGTCCTCGATGAGGGTGTAGAGAGCGTCAACAGCCAGCTCGTCGGTGGGCTCCTCGGCAGCTTCCTGGACAGCCTTCGGTGCCTCAGCCGGTGCCTGCGGCGCGGTCTCTTCCTTTACCTGAGTAGCGGCCGGTGCCGGGGTAGCGTTCACGTTGCGCGGAGTCGGTGCGGAGTTCAGGCCCAGGCTAGCGGAGCAAGCCGGCCATGCGCCCCAGCCCTGCTGTGCCAGGGTGCGCTCAGCAACAGCGATCTGCTGCTCGCGGGTGGCCTGGTTGGCGGTTGGAGCGAACTCGCCGCCGCCGAAGGCCTGCCAGGTCTGAGCGCTGAACTGCAGGCCGCCGTGGTAGCCGTTGCCGGTGTTGATGGCCCAGTTGCCGCCGGACTCGCACTGTGCGAGGCGGTCCCAATCGGAATCCGGTGCAGCGGCAGCGTTCGGAGCCATGATGGCTGCGGCAGCGCCCACGGCAACGGTGGAAGCGGCAAACTTGGTGGCGATGGACTTGTTCTTAGCGGAGTGGCGTCCCATTAAAGTATTCCTTCTCTAGGTTGTTCTTGCTTTCTCGCGCCCAGATGATGCCCAGTCCGGCATGTAGTTTTGCAATTGATGTTCACGTTCATGCACATCATGTATGGCCGCCGTGTGGAAGCCCGGACTGTGTCTGGGGCGAGACTTCCACGACCGGCGGCCGAAGTGCCTGTGGGAAAGAGTAGCGGTTTATAACGAATCAGTCACGTTAAATGGCTCAAAACGATAACGGAAGCGGGGATTCCCCTACGTTTCCCCTGTTCGTGACGGGTGTGTTAGCTATGTCACACCTGTAACGGGTGTGGTGGTTGAGGCGATACCTATTCTTGGTTTCTTTGGTGGGGTGCGTGGAGGTTAAGATGTATCTCTTTATAAGTTCCACGGATAGTTCCTCCGCGCGGCAGCTTAAGTCACAACCACGCTTCGCCGCGCCTCCTTATCCCGGTATGCCGGTGCCTATCGGCAGGCAGGTGATACGGCCTAAGCTTTGGTAGAGGAGAGACGGAAAGAAAGTGAGTGAAGAACCATGCCTATCGGCAAAGTGAAGTGGTATGACGCGGACAAGGGCTTCGGCTTTGTCAGCAATCCCGGCGATGAAGACGTCTATGTTGGCCGTAACGTGCTGCCCAAGGGCGTTGATGAGCTGTACCAGGGCCAGCGCATCGAGTTCGATTTCGCCGCTGGTCGCCGTGGCCCGCAGGCGCTGCGCGTGAAGGTCCTTGATGCTCCGCGCCGCCGCACCCCGGCCCGCAAGCCGGAGGAGCTGTCGAGCATGCTTTCCGACGTCATGACGCTCCTCGAAACCCAAGTGCAGCCGGTGCTCAGCCAGGGTCGCTACCCGGAGCGCAAGACTGGTCGCCAGGTGGCGGAGATTCTGCGTGCTATTGCAAAGGATCTGGATAGCTAGGGGCCTACATTCTTAGGCCGATGACTGAAAAGTGCCCGACCTGCCAAAAGTACAGCTGATTTTGCAGGCGGTTTCAAGTGGTGGATGCATCACTTGAA
>NZ_KV794747.1:85067-100882 GCF_001808895.1 Corynebacterium sp. HMSC070E08 | reverse complement strand
CGCCGCAAATCCACACGAAATGTCCCTTAAGCCGGGTTTGCCCAACCCACGGAGTCGAAAACGAGAAAAGCCGCCCGAAGGCGGCTGAGATTTGGTGCGCCCGGAGGGATTCGAACCCCCAACCTTCTGATCCGTAGTCAGATGCTCTATCCGTTGAGCTACGGGCGCAGTCCGTTGGTTCGCAGTACTTAACGCCGGAGCGTGTGTGCTCTGCTGTGCAACGAGGAATAACTATACCCACACTCCAGAGAACTAACAAATCCCGATGTCAATGCATGTTTTCAACCCAAGAAATGGGCATAGCAATTCACCCCGTGTTCACCTTAAGGAGCGGCTAGACGAGGGCGGCCACTTCGGCGTCGGAAAGCACGGCGTCGCGGAAGGACTGAAGCGTGGACTCGTGGTCGAAGTCGATGCCAATGAGCACGAGCTCGGTGCCGGGCGTGACGCCGTTGGCAGCCCACAAGGAGGCCGGCATGATCTGTAAGTTAGGTCCGGCCTGCTGCCAGGCGTGGGCCACGCGCAGATCAGTATCAATCCAGCAATAGCCCTTCGAGCGCACCAGGCCTGTGCTGGCACGCAAGGCCTTGAGTAGGCGCTCGCGGTTGAAAGGACGGTCAGCACGGAAGACCACCGAAGAGATGCCATACTCTTCGGTTTCGGGGGCGTGCGGGTTCGCCAGCTCCTCGGCGTAGCCGTGGTAGGTCGCGGCGGTGGCGGCGTCGTAAAGGTGGGCGTCGAGAACCAGCGCGGGATCGATGACCCCGTTGGTCACCGGCACGACGCGGGCGCGGGGGTTCATGGCACGCACGGTGGCGATGACGCGCTCGGTTTCGGCGGCCTCCACCAGGTCCGTCTTGGTGATGAGGATGAGATCGGCGAACTCGACTTGATCCACGAAGAGATCGGCGATGGTGCGGTCGTCGTCAGGCGTGGCCTCGATATTCTCGGAGACCAGGCTGCGGCCGCGGCGCAATTGAGAAAGGAACGTAGAGGCGTCCACGAGGGAGACCATGGTGTCGATAGGGGCGACGTCGGCAAGCGTGGTGCCGTCCCCGAACTCCCACTCGAAAGTGGCGGCAACGGGCATGGGCTCAGAAATGCCGGTGGACTCGATGACTATCTGGTCGAAGCGGCCGGAACGAGCCAGCTTGCCGACGGACTCAATCAAGTCCTCGCGCAACGTGCAGCAAATGCAGCCGTTGGAGAGTTCAACGAAGCGGTCCTCGCCACGCTCAAGATGGCCCTCGCCGGCGACGAGGGCGGCATCGATGTTGACTTCGGAAAAGTCATTAACCACAACCGCCAGCTTGCGCCCCTCACGGTTAGCAAGCAGGTGGTTGAGAAGGGTGGTCTTTCCGCTGCCTAAGAATCCGGACAGCACGGTAACGGGTGTAGCCATCCCGTAATGATAACGTTTTTCATTATCGGAAGGCTACAGGACCAACCCAAAGACCGGAACGGCAAGCAAGTAAACGGTGATGGTGATGAGCACGCAGCCAATCAGGTTGAGGCCGATGCCGCCCTTGATCATGTCGCCAATCTTGACGTAGCCGGAGCCATAGGCGATAGCGTTCGGCGGGGTCGCCACCGGCAGCATGAAGGCACAGGTTGCGGCCAGCGCCACCGGGATGGTGAGCAGCAGGACGTTGATGTCGCCATTCTCGGTCAGGCCGATGCCCACGGCCACACCGCCCATAATCGGCAGGAAGGTCGCAGCCGTTGCGGTGTTGGAGGTGATCTCCGTCAGGAAGAGCACGAGCAGTGCCACCGAAACGATCAGCAGGATGGTCGGCAGACCACCCAGCCCCTTGGCCATCTCACCAATCCACAGAGACAGGCCGGACTTGTTGAACATCGAAGACAGGGACAGGCCACCACCGAAGAGCAGGAGCACATCCCACGGCATTTCATTTGCAGTCTTCCAGTCCAGAAGGCGCACACCGGTCTTGGCATCAGCCGGGATAGTAAACAGCAGCAGACCAGCAGCGATACCCACGATGGCATCGTCGTAGTTCGACTCCTTGCCCACCAGGAGGGGGATAATCACCCAAGCCAGGGCCGCACCCAGGAAGATAATGCCCGTCATGATCTGCGGGCCGGTCCATGGGCCAAGCTTTTCAATCTCGGAATCAATGAGCTCGCGGCCGCCTGGAATCTTGTCCATCTCCGGCTTGAACACGGTGATCAGCATGAACCAGGCAATGAACAGGAAGATGAATGCCAGCGGCATGCCCACCATCATCCACTTGCCAAAGCCGAGGACGATGCCGTGAGTTTCCTTCATGTAGCCCGACAGCAGGGTGTTCGGCGGGGTGCCGATGAGCGTGCCCAGCGAGCCAATCGACGCCGAATACGCAATACCGAGCATGAGCGCAGTGGCAAACTTCTTCTGGTTAGCCATGCCACCGACGGCGTCGGCAGTCAGCGAAAGCACCGAAATACCAATCGGCAGCATGACCACTGCGGTAGCGGTGTTGGACACCCACATAGACAAGAAGCCGGTGGCCAGCATGAAGCCGAGGATCAGCTGCTTCGGCGAGGTACCAACGACCTTCACCACGAACAGCGCCATGCGGCGGTGCAAGTTCCAGCGCTGCAGGGCCAGGGCGATGAGGAAGCCACCCATGAACAAGAAGATGGTGGATGAGGCATAGGGCGCACCCACATCCTTAATGGTGCCAACGCCAGCCAGCGGGAAGATGACCAGCGGCAAAAGCGCGGTGGCGGCCAGCGGGATGGCCTCCGTCATCCACCACACACCCATGAGAATCGTCACGGCGGCTACGGCGCGCAGCGCACCCTGGGTGTATTCGGCGTCTTCCTTAGCGCCGGGTGATTGCAACACCGTTTCCACGGCGTTGCTGGGAAAGAGAAACCACACAAGAGCGGCCAAAACGAGACCGAGGATGAGGCCAATGGCCATGCGGCGCCATTCGCGCGTATCGACGCCGCGGTCGTCCTCGCCCTCCGTGTGCGAAGTTGAGACGTGAGTTTGCGGGGTAGTCATCTGCCCCCTCCTTTTCCTGGTTAACCAGCCCCCATTCAGCTGAGAGAGTTATTGAAATCACTGAATGGGCCTACACGTTCAGGCTATCGAGACCACAGACAGCCAACAAACACTTTCGCCCCATTACCCCCACTCAAGCCGAAGATTCACCCCTGTTAGCAAAATCTTTTGCAGATTAGCTGCAAAGAATGCTCACCAATGTGTGGGCATTCCTTACTCAATTCCCCGCCTCCGTAGATCCCCAGACCTCGATCCCGCAACCTGCAGGTGGGCGTCGCCAAGCGCTTGCCGACGCCCCACCACCCACCCGGGAGTTTCGGGATCGAGGTCTGGGGGTTTAGCGCTGCGTACCGCTCGCCGCGCGCGATCCACGCCAATGCGCTACAAGTAAGCCATGAACAACCTAGGCATCTTTCACTACATAGACACCCACATAGTCGATCTGCGCACGCTCACCAACGACGACCCCCGATGGGGCAAAATTCACGCGAGGAAATTCCATAAGCTCGCGTGGTGCTATGCCATTCCCCTGCACCGATGGCTGCACTTGAAACCCTGGGAGCGAGAAACCGCAGAGGTCTATGCCCATGCGCGTGCCGCACCGCGGGCAACTCTCCTGGGCAAAGCGGCGGCTCGCATCCACGGCATCCGGGTCACTTCTCTCGCGCGTACGGCGATTGATATCGCACGATTCGATGGATTCGTCGAAGGACTCGTCGCCGCAGACTACGTAAGGTCACGACGGGTATCAAAGGACACTCTCAACTGGGTACTCGGCGACATGGGCCGCGTGAAAGGAGTCGCGGATGCACGCCGGGCCGTGGAACATAGCGTCAACAGCTCCGAATCTCCCTGGGAGTCCTACGCGCGGGCGCTCATCCTTGACGCGGACCTTCCGGCGGTTCGCAGCCTGCGCGCCCAATACCGAGTCAATCAGTACTACGCCGACCTCGCGATCAATGACTGGCTCCTCATTGAGATCGACGGCAACGTGAAATACGAGAACGAGCTGGATGAGGTGATTCGGGCCGAGCACCAACGCCAAAAGGCACTCCTCAACCAGGGCTTTGTCGTCTTACGTTTCTCTCCCCAAGAATTGCGCGAAGCTCCAGAAGACTTCATCAACACCATCGCACGGCACTTAGCTGCGGGCCCCCGAAACTTCCGCTAGATCCCCAGACCTGAAACCCGCAACCTGCAGGTGGGCGTCGCCAAGCGCTTGCCGACGCCCCACCGCCCACCAGGGAGTTTCGGGATCGAGGTCTGGGGGTTTGCGCTACCACAGCGCGAAGAAAGCAACCGCGCCGAGAAGCATCGTTCCCAGCGCAACGGCGGCGAGCGCCGAAGCTCCGGGCAGGGCAGGTGATTCGGCCCGGGCCAGGATCTCGTCAGCGTCGCGAAGCTTGGCGGTGGCCAACCACAACACAACGGCCACCACTACCCCAACAATCAGTGCGGCCCATGGCGCAACGGAACGAACGACGAGCAAACCCGCGATGAGGCCGGCGAGACCCGTGCGCTGCCA
This sequence comes from Corynebacterium sp. HMSC070E08, assembly GCF_001808895.1. Taxonomy (NCBI): domain Bacteria; kingdom Bacillati; phylum Actinomycetota; class Actinomycetes; order Mycobacteriales; family Corynebacteriaceae; genus Corynebacterium; species Corynebacterium sp. HMSC070E08. The sequence continues at coordinate 96,347 of NZ_KV794747.1, read as the reverse complement.
GGCTAAGCGGGTGCGCTCGGGTTGGAGGCCGGGATCAAAAAGCTCGCTCACGCTAGCAGCTCGCCCACCAGAATCATCAGGCCGATGATGATCACCACACCAACAATCAACGCCAACGCCGGGCTAGCCGGGAGCGGACGCCCATGGCGCATCGCGCGCTCCGAGGCACCCCAGTGAAACCACGCCACCGCCGGCAGGATGATGGCCACGATCAGCATGATGATGGAGACGACGCGAGTCAGCGTGGTGTTCAGAGGTAGCTCGAAGGTCTCCAGGGCCACACCACCGGCGATAAAGGCCAAGGACGTGCGGATCCACGCCAGAAAGGTGCGCTCATTAGCCATGCTGAAGCGCGGGTCGGGTTCCTCCCCTGTTCCATACACCGAGCGCGGGAAACGTGCCTTCCTCATAGGCGCTACTGTAGCGCCCCGCTCCTCACTCCACAGCGCGAGGCGCCGCCTAGGACTGCGAGAAGGCCTCCAGATCCGCGGGGCTACCGGCGACGACGATGAGGTCGCGGTGGGTGAGCTCGGTGCCGTCGACAAGCGGGCGCCACTGGCCAGGCCCCTCACAGCGGGAGATGAGCTGAACGTTGTGTGCTTCCCACACCTGGTGCAGGTTGAGCGGGCGCTTGCTTATCGACGCCGGCGGGGTCATCGCCGTCACACCATAGTCGGTGGCGATCTCTGCAAAATCCTCGAAGCGCCCGCCCAACAGGTGCGCCACGCGGCGGCCCGTATCGCGCTCCGGGCGAATCACGTGGTGCACTCCGAGTTGGCGCAGGATGCGGGCATGAGCATCTGAATCAGCCTTGGCCCAGATATCGCTCACCCCGAGCTCCACGAGGTTGGAGGCCGTAAGGATGGAATCCTCCAGATCCGAACCGATGGCCACGACCACGCGCTCTACCTCATCGACGCCGAGCTGGCGAAGGGCCTCGGCGTCGGTGGTATCCGCGGTCACCGCTTCGGTGAGGTACGCGGCGTGTTCGCGCACGTGCTTCTCCTCAGCATCGATGCCGAGGACCTCCACGCCATGCTCCATCAGCTCGCGAGCCAGGGAAGAACCGAACCGCCCCATACCAATGACGACGACCGGCGGGATATTAATGGAAGACTTTTCACGCCGCAGGGCGCTGAACATGTTAACCAATGAACGGCCTTTCTTCTGGGTAGCGGTAGCGCAGGGTAATGGTCCGGGCGGCCAGTGCCGCCACGAAAGTGGTGGGGCCTACGCGGCCAACGTACATGATGAGGCACAGCATGAGCTGTGATGGTGCGGACAAACTTGCGGTAATACCCGTGGACAAACCCACGGTGGCGAAGGCAGACATGACTTCGAATGTGACCTGGTCCGCGGTGAACTCGGGGTCCCAGATGCGTAGCGTTGCCACGCCGAGGGCCACGACCACCATTCCGGCGGCCGTGAGCGCGAGGGCTTGGCGGAAGGTGGACAGCGGCAGGCGCCGGTGCCCAATGGAGGTGTCCTCCCGGCCCAAGAATTCCGAGATCATCGCGGCGCCCAGAACGCATGTGGTGGTGACCTTGATGCCGCCCGCAGTACCGGCGGAGCCGCCGCCGATGAACATCAAGATGTCCGTCACCATCAGCGTCAACGGGTGCGCCTCACCGTAATCGATGGCGTTAAAACCTGCCGTTCGGGGCGAAGCGCTCATGAAGAAGGCGTTGATCAGTTTCTGGCCCAGCGGCATTCCATGCAGCACACCGGAACCCTCGGAGAGGAAGAAGACCACGGTGCCACCCAGCAACAAGAACGCGGTGGCGCCCAGCGTCATCCGGGCGGTCATGGACATGCGGTGAATGCGGGGCGTGCCGCCGCGCCAGCGCGTTAGCCGTGCGCGGGCCCGTCGCACGAACTCCGCCAGCATGGGATAACCCAAGCCACCGATGATCAGGGCGAAGGCAAGGGGAAGGAGGATCCAGCCATCAGCAGCGAAGGAGATAACGCTGTCTGAATAGGTACTGAAACCTGCGTTATTGAAGGCCGAAATGGCGTGGAACACTCCTTCCCACGCTGCTCGCCCTGGTGCCACGCCGTGTTCGGTGGCTAGGCGCACGCCGATGAACACAGCGACGATGGCCTCGCAAATCAGGGTCATGACCACGGTAAGCAAGAGCGCGCGGCGAATGCCGCCGGAGGCCACGGCGCGGCCCTCCGCAGCCATGGTCCGGCGGGCTTTGAAGCTGATACGGCCGGTCAACAGCATGCCCGACAGCGACGCCAAACTCATGATTCCAAGGCCGCCCAACTGGATGAGCGCGATGATGACCGCTTGGCCGAAGGAGGTCCAATAGGTACCCGTGTCCTCCACTACGAGGCCCGTCAAAGAGACCGCCGAGGTCGCCGTAAACAGCGCCGGCAGGAACGGTGTCCACTGCGGAACGTTGGCGGAAATCGGCAGCATCAGCAGCAGCGTTCCCACGAGGATGAGCAGGATAAAGCCCACGGCGGTGAGCCGAGCCGGGCCCAGGAAATGACCGCGATTCACAGCGGTTCAGCCTACCGCTGGATGCCGTCTCACGGGACCCCACAAACCTGTGAATATCTCCACAGTTTTATGTAAATAGCATCGGCGGAGCGCTACATCAGCTTGGTCTTGTCCAAGGTCTCCACCCAGCCGTTGGTGAACTTCTCCAACGGCTTGTGGAAGACCACGCCCAGAATCAGCATCGGTATGGCAAAGAGCAAGAGGGCGAACAGGGAGAGCCAGTAATCACCGTGGTAAGTTCCGGCGATGGCCGCGCGGAAAGCACGGATGGTATAGGTCGCCGGCAGCCACGGGCTAATGTTCTGGAACCAGTCCGGGAGCACCTGCAAGGGGTAGGCACCGCCCGACGACGATACTTGGACCACCAGCATGAGCACCGCCAAGGCTTTGCCTGCGTTGGCGAAGGAGACCACGAAGGTGTAGCAAATCAGCATAAAGATGAGCGAGCTAACCCAGCCTGCCAGCAGCATGAGAATCGGGTGCGCGGGCTCGATGCCCACGAAGAAGATGAGGCCCAAGATGAGCATCGTCGACTGCATGAGACCAACCGCGACGAACATTCCAAAGCGGCCGAAGAAGCGCTGCATCGGCGAGTACTTGTCCTTGTCCACCACGTCGGTGCGCACGCTCACCGCAGTCAGCAGCGCGCCGACCCACAGGGCCAGCGCCGTGTACATGGGTGTCATGCCGGCACCAAAGCTCTTGACTGGGTAGACCGCTTGCCTGTCGACGTCCACCGGCGCCGCAATCGCACGCGCCAAGGCATCCGGATCGGAACCGATGAGGTCCGCCAACTTCTTCAGGTCACCAGATGCCGCAGCGGAGTCGATATCCTTCCGCAGGTCGCCGAACTTGTTGGCCTTATCCTGCAGGCCAGAGGCGAGCTTCTGTACCGCATCCCGAGCATCCGTCAGGGAAGAGGAATCAATGGTGACGGGAGTCTTCGCGGTATCCAGATCCGCGCTCACCTGGCCCAGGGAGTCCTGCAGCGCACGCAGGGATTCGCGCAGACCAGAGGTGGAGATTCCCTCCACTGCCTTCTTGGCATTGTCGATGCTGGAGAGATCCGGCTTCGTGGGTTCGGGAGCATTCGCGGCCGCAGTGAGGCGCGCGTGGAGAGTGCGCTGCGCGTCGATGGCCTCCTCGATACGGCTGAGCGACTTCTCTTTATCCCCGGCAGGAATTGGCAGGGCCTCAATGTGGCCGTGCAGGTTCTGATACTGGGCAATGGTGCCTTCTACCTGGCCGGCCAAGGTGTTGAGCGCGGCGACGCGGTCGGCGCGGGAGGCGGAGGCGTCGTCGTAAAGCGCATCAATGCGTTGGCGCACCACATCATAACTAGCGCTGGTGGCATCGAGCGATTGCTGCAGCGCATCCGTGGAAACGTTGAGCGAGGAGGACTGAATCTCCGGCAGCTCCAGGTCCGCCGAGTCCGCAATGCGCTGGGCGCTTTCCATGAGCGGAACCGCGGTATCCACGAGGCCAGCGAGGGAACGCGCGGTACGGGCGGCCATATCGAGCTGGGTCTGCACGCCATCCGCGCGCGCCTGCATCCGGTCCAACACAGCCTTGGTATCACCCTGGCTCAAGAAGTCCGAGAGTGAGGTGACCAGATCGAAGGAGACGTCACCGACCGTCGTGGTGAAAGCTTCGGCAACCTGGGCCGACACACCCTCCGCGCCTTGACCGGTGATCTTCGGCGCCAGCGCGTTCTTCTTCTCATTCATATAGAAGGACAAATCCGCGGGCTGGGAACCATCCGTGTAGAAGTTCATCATGTCGGTACTGAAGTCTTCCGGGAGCACGATGGCTGCGTAATACTCACCGGACTTGGTACCTTCAATCGCCTCATCGGAGGTGGTCACAACCCAATCCAGCTGCTCGTTTGCACGTAGCTCATTGAGCACCTGGTCGCCGACGTTGATGGGCACCGGCAACAGATCGCTTTTATAGCCGGTGTCCTTGCTAGCCACCGCCACCTTGAGCTGGCTGGTGTTATCGAAGGGATCCCAGCTGGCCAGAACGTTAAACCAGGTGAACAGCATCGGGATAACGACGAGGCCCACGAGCATCACCGTGCTCATCACGTTGCGGCATGCGGTGCGCATGTCGTTGACGAAAAGATCGAGTGTTCCACGCATTAGTTATCCCCCTCCGTGGAGTCGGCCCCGATGCGAGCCGGATGTTTGATGTCATCCTCATCCAACGTCACCAGCTCTGCGGACTGCTTCAGACTGATGCGTAGGTAGTCCAGGGTGACCGCGGCGATAATGATGAGGAAGCACCATGCCGTCCAAATAGCCAGAAGCAGCGGCTTCTGGTCGGGCAAGAGACCCGAGACGACGATGAGGATCACCACTCCGATAACACCGGCGATGGCCACCAGCTTGAGCCAGTAGCCCCAGTCATGCGCGCGGCGGTCCAAATCTTTCTTCAGACCACTGCGGCTATCCAACGCCTGGATGACGTCCGCGATGCGGTAGCCGGAGCCGACAACCTGCACATTTTCATAGTCAAAGAGCTCGGTATCCCGCAGCTCGCGGTTAAAGATGACGTTGAAGTGCGCCAAAGCCTTACGCAGCAACAGGCCGAAGACGAAGAACAGAATGAACATGAAGGCGAGCACGCCCATGTTCTTGAAATAGTGGTTGCCGTAGAACCCACCGATGGTTTCACGCATGGCATCGATGCCGTACGTGAATGGCAGTAGTGGGTAGATGGTGTGGAAGAAGTTGGGCAACAGCTCAATCGGGTACAGGCCCGAAGCACCCGGAATCTGGATAATGACAAAGACCACGCAGAGGCCGCGGCCGAGGTGCCCCAGCGACGTCGACAACCCATAGATAATGCTCAAGTAGGCCAGCCCCACGAGCACGCCCGTCAGGATGAAGGCAGGCGCGTTCACGGTCTGCACGCCGATGAGCAGGTCACCGACGGTCACCGTGATGGCCTGGATGATGACCATCAAGGCCATGAGGAGGAAGCGGCCTAGGTAGGCCTGGCCCACCGTGACGCGGTGGAATCCTTCCTTATCCACCTCGACCCGGAAGATAACCATGAGGACAAAGGCGCCGATCCACAGGGAGAGGTTGGTAAACAGCGCCGCCATGGCGGAGCCGTAGCTGTCCACCGGGTACACGGTTTCGGTCTTCAGCTCGATGGGCTCGGCAAAGAACTTACCGATTTCTTCCGCATCCAGCCCGGTGACATCTTGAACGACTTTGGAGTTCATCGCAGCACGCAGCGAACCCACATCACCCTGCATAGCGCGCAAACTGTCCTGTAGGGCAAGGAGGTTGGCATCGAAATCGGACAAGGTGTCCTTCGTGGCCCGCAGCTGCTGGGCCACACCATCTAGGAGACCGTCTGCCTCCTGCATGGTGCCCTTCTGGGCTTCCAGGGTGGAGCTCAAAGCACTCGCCGTGGAGCTCAGGCTGCTCATGGCGCGGTTGATCTCCGGCACGGCCGTCGTCACGGTATCGCGCAGCGTTTGCGAGGTGGCCTTAGTATCGGCCGCTGCCTGGTTGATGGCCTCCGCACTAGCCTGCACATTGTCCGCCGCGGTCTGAGTATCCTTGCTCAGCGCGCTGAGGTTTCCCACCAACTGGCGGTTGGATTCATTACCCTCATCAAGGCGCTGGATCGCGTCATCAATTTCCTTGGCCACCTGCGGTGAGAGCGTTGCGGAATCGCGCAGGGCTTTAAGCTGCGCAATCGATTCTGCGCTCGCGTCAATGGCAGTGTTCGCTCGCTGCGTGGCGTAATCGAAACGGTCACCGGCCTGGTTCAGGCCAGCTGTGACATCCGCAATGGATTCCTGCGCCTGGGCGGTACCGTCCGCCACCGCACTTGCGCCACTGACGAAGACACCTGTGGTCTGGTCGGTGAAGTCACCGATGCCCCCTTGGGCCTGCTCGACTAGGGAGGAGACCTCGGCGAGGGCTGTTTGGGCGTCGCCCAGCGCAGCACTCACATTGGCCACCGTAGACTTAGCTCCCAACGTGGAATCAGCAGCGGCGTCAAGCTTTCCCTGGATCCGCGCAAGGTTCTCGCGGTTGCCGTCAATCTCCTGCGCGGTCTCCCCGAACGCGGAGCTGGTGTTGTTCATCGCGCGCGTGATTTTTCGCTCGAAGTCGGTACCGGTGTCCTTAACGTTTTCCGCCGCAACCGTGGCCACCTGCTCCTTGAAGGCTGCCGTAATCTGCTTGTCCAGACCTTTGGCACCGGTATCCGTGATCTTCACGGCGATGGCGTTGTTCTTCTCGTTGACACGGTAGACCAGCTGGGGCTGCGTGAACTTCCCGTCGAGCATGCTCACGAGGTTCTCGCTAAAGTCCTCAGGAATCGTCACCGAGGCATACACGTCTCCCTCTAAAAGAGCTTTCTCGGCTTCATCGCGCTCGAGGAATTGCCAGCCTAGCTGGTCATTCTTTTTGAGTTTCTCAATGACCTCACTGCCGACATCTATCTTCCCCGTCAGCTCGTTGTTAGCACCCTTATCCTCGTTAACCACGGCCACCTTGATGTTGTTGGTATGGCCGTAAGGGTCACGAAAAGCCGCGATGTTCACCCATGAATACAACGCGGGGGTGATGATGAGTCCGATGAGGATGATCCACACCCTGGGGACGCGGCCAAGCCTGGCTACATCCCTGATAAAAATCTTCCAACTTTGGCGCACTGAAGGGAGTATACCCGTTGCACCTCCCTGTCTCTAACCAGCCAAAATACATAAAGTAATTTAAATAATTAACAAATAAACTTTAACATGGTTTGCCGGATCAAACCCCTGGCTTGAACATATGGCGATGAAAACTAGACTTCAAGTAGTTGAACTTTTGGTATGGAGATGCCTATGCGTAAGACCTTAATCAGCCTCACCGGCCCCGCCTTCGTTGCTGCAGTGGCTTACGTCGACCCCGGCAACGTAGCCGCCAACATCAGCGCCGGCTCCCACTACGGCTACCTCCTGGTGTGGGTACTCGTCGTGGCCAACCTCATGGCCATGTTCATCCAGTACCACTCCGCCAAACTGGGCCTAGTCACCCACCGCTCCCTGCCGGAAATCATGGGCGAGCGTCTCTCCCGCCGCGCGCGCCTAGGCATGTGGGCCCAGGCCGAGCTCATCGCCGCGGCCACCGACCTCGCCGAAGTCATCGGCGGCGCCATTGCCCTGCAACTCCTCTTCAACCTCCCCCTGTTCGCGGGCGCGCTCATCATCGGCGCGGTCTCCATCATTCTCCTCATCTTCCAGAAGAAGAACCAGTGGTTCGAGGGGCTTGTCATCGGCCTGCTCCTGGTCATCTGCATCGGCTTCCTTGCCGGCCTCGCCATCGCCCCGCCCGACCCCGCCGACGTGGCCGGCGGCCTCATCCCCCGCCTAGAGGGCAAGGACAGCATCCTGCTGGCCGCCTCCATGTTGGGCGCCACCGTCATGCCGCACGCCATTTACCTACACTCCTCCCTGACCAAGCAGCGCTACCCCGACCTGGAAATCCCCCACGTGCTGGCCGGCACCCGCGCGGACATCGCCGTGGCGCTGTCCATCGCCGGGCTCGTCAACGTGGGCCTGCTGGTCCTGGCGGGCTCGGCCCTCTACGGCGTGGACGGCACAGAGACCATCTCCGGGGCCCACACGGCGATTGCCAGCCACCTCGGCCCGTTGGCCGGCGTTCTCTTCGCCATCGGCCTGCTGGCCAGCGGCCTCGCCTCGACGTCAGTGGGCGCCTACGCCGGCTCCGAAATCATGGACGGCCTGCTTCACATCAAGGTCCCCCTACTAGTCCGCCGCCTGGTCACGCTCATCCCGGCGCTGGTCATCATCGGCTGCGGGGTCGACCCCACTATGGCACTGGTGGTCAGCCAGGCACTTCTTTCCCTGGGCATCCCCTTCGCCATCATCCCGCTTTTCCGCTATGCCGGCTCCCGGGACGTCATGGGTGAGTTCGCCGCGAAACCCTGGTCTATGGCCGTGGGCTGGACGCTTGCCGCGCTGGTCATCGCACTCAATCTCGCCCTCGTGCTCCTGCCGCTGCTCTAGGCCGCCTACAATCAGCAGCCATGATTGAAGTAGCAGCCGTCGTCATCCGCAACCCACAAGGCCACGTGCTTACCGTGCGCAAGAAGTCCTCCACCAAGTACCAACTGCCCGGCGGCAAGCCCGAGGCGGGCGAGGCGCTTGTCGACGCCGCCCTACGCGAAGTCGCCGAAGAAGTAGGCCTCACCCTCGACGCCGAGAGCCTCAACAAACTCGGCACCTTCGACGCTCCCGCCGCCAACGAACCGGGCGAGGTCGTCGTCGGCACCATCTTCACCTGCACCCGCACCGTCACCACCGACGAACCCCACGCCGCCGCCGAAATCGGGGACACCGCCTGGGTCAACCCAACAGCACCCGACCGCGAGCTTGCGCACCTGTTGCGTGACCGCGTCTTCCCCGCGCTGGCTGGGTAGGTACGTTTTCGTAAATTGCATCTCGAAGCCACAGGCCGCATCGCCTGTTTCTACGCATCTGTAGCAGCGCACCTCCGCGCCCATTTTCTCGGCTCATCAACATAAGACAGAGGCAGGTCCGCTGAAATACCCACCCCTACTCAGGCATTTACTTCTTCCCGCTGGGAAGAAACACAAGGACAATGACCAAAACTGCTAGAGCAATCGTGACAGCATACGGCCATTGAACATAAACGGAAAGCGTCATCAGAATAACGCCAATAGTGGCCAAGATTTTTTTCCACATAAATTATTCTCCCTAACCGGTAGATTCTCTTTGACTGCTCTCCAGACAGTTCAGCAACGTCCATATGGCGAAATTCCAAGCACGCTACCCTAAAACCTTCGCCATTTAGTGCAACGATAGTTTTCAAAAACCAACCCGCTGAGGAAGTGCTTTAACTGGAGCGAGAACTGATACTGCCGCAATCAGCACTACCAGAGGCGCACATTTCTTGGGGCAATACATGCCCTTATCCCTTTCGCGAGAAGATGGCCGAGAACTCGGACACCCCCTAGAGTTACATGTGGTAGACAAATTTGGAAGCAAAAAATGGAAACCGTAGACGAACGTATACACTTCCCCAAAAATCCTTGCGAGAGCCCGCAAGAGGGCGTATCTTGCCGCAATTCGCCCTGCTGACATTTAGCCTCCTTTAGGCTTCGGCCTACCTGCTGCTTCTGTCATTGTCGGCACCATCTTCACCTGCACACGCACCGTCCCCACCGACGAGCCCCACGCCGCCGCCGAAATCGGCGACACCGCCTGGGTCAACCCAGCTGCACCCGACCGCGAACTTGCGCATCTGTTGCGCGACCGCGTCTTCCCCGCGCTGGCCTAGCGCCAACTGTCAACACTTCGGCGTCATTGACCCCGAAGCCATCAAGAGCTACCCTTTTGAACATGTTCACTGAACACGTTCACCCATCGCGTTCGGCCGCCAAAGCTGGCACCGACAGCAAGGTCCTGGCCACCGCCTACGAACTCTTCCTCACTCAGGGCTACGCCACCACCAGCATCCGGACTATCGCATCCGAAGCTGGCGTTAGCGTGGGAACCGTCATGGGAGTCGGCGACAAACAAACGCTGCTCATCCGCACCATTGGCCAACACATTTCAGAACTCCACGATGACATCCGGGGACAATCCGATAGCCTTCTCGATGTCCTGAGACCTTTCCTCCAGATGTTTACCGGCCACGAAGAGCTCTCCCGCGCCTTTGGCGCAGCACTCATCCAACAAGGCAATCAAGGCGAAGCGCTCACCGCACTCAAAACGCTCCTGACCGATGAAATCACCCTGCGACTCGGCACCAGGCTCAGCAGCGCCGATGCGGCCGAGTACGCCGACCTGCTGTACAACGTCTACCTCGGCTTACTCATCGGCTGGGCCGCCGGAATCTACGACACCGAGCACCTCACATCCCAAGCCGCCTCATCGATCGAACGCCTCAACACCGCATTCGGAGTAACCCAATGATCCTAGAATCTTCCCCAGCCTGGCCCTCCCTTCTACTAGCAGCCATTCTGCTTGGCGACGCCGCCCTCTCCCTCAAACCAGTCCCCTTCATCGAAGCCTGCCTCAGCGGCGTCAAACTCCCCAAGGACTGGTGGTGGGCGCTCATTGTCATCAAGTGCCTCGCCGCCGTAGGACTCATTGCCGGCCTCTGGTTCCCCGGCGTAGGAATCACAGCCATGATTGGAGTCATCGCCTATTTCTGCGCGGCCGCAGCAGCCCATGTCCGCGCCCACTTCCTCGGTAGCGCATTCTGGATCAACTGCTTAGGCATGCTCGCATTCTCCATCGGAGTACCGATCCTGACGCTCGCACTGACTTAAGACACCAGTCAACCATTCACGGCTTCCAGAAGGAAGATGCATCATCGCACCTATTGATTGATGACTTGATGCTTTCTACCCTAAAGGGGCCGGGAAAGTCCGTATCGTCGTTGAGGCTTGCAGCGATGCGTTTAGCACCATAAAGCCCGTGCTCATCATCGAAGATGGTCTTGATTCGTGCACCAATAAGAGCATCAGAACACATCTTTAACCTGCGTTCTTCGCGGGTGTTGACCCATTTGTAGAACGAGGAGCGATTGAGCTTTAACACGTGGCACATCCGCTTGACCGAGTACTCGGTTCGGTAGTCATAGACAAACTGGAAGCGGATTACCAGCGTGTCTCTTCGGCAAAATACTTCGCGGCCTTGCGCAGGATGTCACGTTCTTCGCGCAGCTTAGAGACCTCTTTTTCTAGCTGGCGGATCCGTTCAGAATCAG
>NZ_KV794747.1:0-84967 GCF_001808895.1 Corynebacterium sp. HMSC070E08 | reverse complement strand
TCGTGCGGGCGCGTTTGCCGGTGCCGTACTGCTTGATCCAGGAATAAAGTGAGGAGCGATTGACTCCCAGCTCTGCTGAAGCCGCGTGAAGTGAGAGGTCCTCATTGTTTTCGTAGAGGGCCACAGCATCACGTTTGAACTGTTCGGAGTACCTAGGCATGGTGGTAGATTACCTTTCTTCCCAACCCAACCGGGCTGGATATCAGGTGTCTACCAAACAGGGGTCAGGTCCGTTGAAGCAGCGAAATCAAGCAATCAATAAACCGACAAGCCCTCGACTAAAGCGACAAAATTAACGCACTCTAAAACTTCTCGATGTTAGGACAAGGACTAGTATTGAGGCATCTGCCGATGGCGCTACGTCCGCCGACTAACAAAATACACTCGGCAACAACCAACACCGTCCAAATCCGACTCGTCGCTAGCGCAGGAAGTCGTTGAGCAGATTCCGCCTCCTCTTTTGCGTAGCAGCTGCAACTAGTCGTTAGATAAAGCGGAAAATCTCCTAGCAAACAGGCTGTGTAATTTAACCATTTCCTTTACACTCATTAGAAGAAGAGTCTTCAGAGAGTTTTTCCTCCAGGAAAGAAAGCGGCGTGATAGTAGTATCCCCTTTCCCATTGCCGCCTTCAATGAGGGCCACCAATTCTCCTGCAGGATTATAGACAGGGGCGCCTGAATCCCCAGGTTTTGAAGTCATTTGAGCCTTTAGAGTTCGCGCCTGATATTCTCTCCCATTGATGGAAAATGCCTCACAATATAAGTTCTTGTCGTTGACAACCCCATCAATTCTCCCTCCGAGAAAGGTTTTTGCAAAAATAGCTGAAGGTATTTCGATACTTTTATCACTAATTTTATCAGCCCGAAGAACGTAATCTACCGGAGGATCAAGAAGTATTTCTGAAACATCTATCCCTTGGTTACTCCACAAGTAGTTTTCACCAATACTTCCAATACGCCTACCTTTCGAATACACTTCATCCGCACTTTCACCACAATGACCGGCAGTCAAGGCCCGCTGCTGGGAAATGATAGTCACAGAACACGTCACCGCCCCTCGGGGAGGACCCACCTGCACCTCATCTCCACTTTCAATATATGAAAGAGGATCGAAATTCCTCTGTTGAGCAGTAGATATTGATGAAGCCGTGGCCCCAAAAGATACGCTAGCCAGAAAGAAAAGAGCTAGCCTGCCTACTATAGAAATAGTATTTTGTTTCATAACTTAATAAATAATCAATCTAAAACAGAGGCAGGCCCGCTAAAATACCCACCTCTGCTCAGATATTTACTTCTTCCCAGATGGAACAAACACAAGGAAAATGACCAAAATTGCTAGAGCAATCGTGACCCCATACGGCCACTGAAGTTGAGCGGAAAGCATCATCAATAAAACGCCCACAGTGGCCAATATCTTTTTCCACATATTTTACTCTCCAGAACCATTTCTATTCTTGCCAGGCGGCAGATTCTCTTGGACTGTTATCTGAACAATGCAGAAACATCCATATGGCAAAATTCCAATTACCTTTCCCTAAACCCCTTTCTGTTTAGAGGAAGGATAATTTATTGAAAACCAACCCGCTGAGGATATGCATTATGTGTGAAAGCGCCAGCCACAATCGAACCAATGCCATAGTCTGCATACATACCACCGGGCGCAAGACCAGCAATAGCCCCTCCAGTAGCTAGGATTTTGGAAAGAACTGGCTCGGGAATCCAGACTCCAGCGATTGTGACACCGCCACCCACCCGGTTAATCGTCGTTTTAGACAGTAGCACCCTCACATAAGTCCCATGGAATTCAATTCCATTCCGACCCTCTTGAAAGTATGGATCAATGTCATCATCATCAGCGCTCGAAATCTTCGGCCCTTTTTCCCAGAAAGTTATCGAGTCTCCCGCCACCTTCATCTCAAGGTTACTATCAGCCTTGGCCTCGCTGATCCTTTCGTTCTGAGTCTCTACTTCATTTTTGATTTCTTGCAGTTCCTTTTGCGAAAGAGCGCTTTCTGCCTCTCTAGCAATCGCGAATTGGTCTCCCTGAAGGAAAACATAGGAATCTGCTTTTTCCGCAACTTCTGAGGAAACAGAAGACTGAGAGGCATTATTCTGAGTCGACTCAGCGAGGTCAGTCTCAGTACCGGCACTAGCATTGACTGGTGCAAAAACTGTTGCTGCCGCAACCAGCACCACTAAACGCGTAGATTTCTTGAGACGATACATGTCCATAATCCTTTCTAGAAAAGATGGCTGAAAATCGGACACCCCTAGAGTTACATCCAGTAGGGATAATTGGAAGCAAAAGATGTAAAATGTAGACTATTGTATAAACTTCCTCAAGATTTGTTGCGAGGGCGCACAAGAAGGCATATAATCCCTCCCCTTCCCCGCAAACCCTAGTCTTTTGAGACTCGGGTTAACCAGCGCCCCAAAGACTGGTGGTGGGCGCTCATTGTCATCAAGTGCCGCGCAGCCACAGGAGTCATCGACGGACTCTGGTTCCCAAGCGTAGGAATCGCATCCATGTTTTGAGTCATCGCATATTTCTGCGCAGCCTCAGCAGCCCGTGTCCGCGCCCACTTCCTCGACAGTGAATTCTGGATCAACTGCTTAGGCATGCTCGCGCTCTCAACCGGTGTATTGGTCCTGCCGCTAGTGCTGAATTAGGCGACCAAAAATTCTTCGGAACCACCCCTGCCCCATTTCGCCATCAAGCACATTCGCCCGATATTTACTTCTTTTTCATCCCCCACCTCACTATGCCGTTCGTTGCTTTGGGAAGTGGCTGAGGGGAATAGCACTCATGAATTTTGGAAAGAACAAAATATTCGGACAAAGTTCTCATCGGGATCGATGTTCGCGTTACTTTCCACATCCCAGATTGGCTCTTTTAGTAACTCCATGACGCTCCCAGCCAGCACAGATTAAGGTCAGCGCCTTCATTCTAAGTTCCCTGCTCACGGGCTGTCGGCATACGAAGGAACTGAAAACGTAAAATCCCGAGCCACCGGTGAAACGATGACTCGGGTTCTGTAGTTTGCGGAGACGAGAGGATTTGAACCTCCGGACCTACGCAAGTAAGTCAACTCCTTAGCAGGGAGCCCCATTCGGCCGCTCTGGCACGTCTCCAGCGATTCGCAATGAATCGTCCATCACTCTACCTGAGCGCTTCCCCTAGGGACAAAATGGGGCTTCCCTATTCTTTCCCTAAAGGGCCGCATGCAGCTTGAGGGCAACGTAGAGAGCCGCGCAACGCCAGCCATCATCCAGCACGCCGGGCCCGAGAATCTCGCGGACGCGGTCTAGGCGGTAGTGCAGCGTGGCGCGGTGAATGTAGAGTGCGGCGGCGGTCGCAGAGACGTTGCGGGAATGCTCAAAGTAGGTCAGCAGGGTGTGCCAGTAGGAGTTGCGGGGGTCGTCGAGAAGCACGGCGGCATCGGGGCTCATCTCCACCACCGTTGCTGGGGTCAGCTCCCACCCGCGCAGCAGCCGCCACGCGCCGGCCTCCTCCCAGCGCAGCGAATCCTGGCCGCAGAGTTTGGCCACGTCCGCCATGAGTCGCGCCTGCGGGGCCGTCGGCGCCGAGCCACGCGCCACCACCTCAGCGCCGGTGACAAGCGCGGCACTCTGCAGCTCCTCCATGAGAGCCTCGGTGTCCTTGTCATCGCGGCGGCACTCAATGAGCACGAGGGAATCATGAGAGTCCGCGACCAAAAAGGGCCGGCGCACCAACGGGCGGGCAAGTTCCACGGCCACCGCACGCTGATCGCCTTCCACCAGCACGCGATGCACGGTCAGCTCGCCGTCGGAGGGTAAGAGATCGCGCTCCCGGGCACCCGCCAGCGCGGCCGGATCACCGGTGAGCACCTCGCGGGCCAGCTCCCCGAGCTGCTGGGCGCGGGCGGCGAGGGGAGCATCGCGTTCGTCGATAAGCCTGGCCAGCGGAGCTGTTAGCGAACCGAGGCGGACCAAGGGGGCGTCGCCCAGCGCGGGCTCATCAATAACCCACAAATAACCCACCAGCCGGTCTTCGTGCCGCAGAGGGATAACCACGCGGGGCAGCATGTCATAGCGCGGGTTGGCGGGCAGGCGTACCGGCAGCACAGCCTCCTGGATGCCGAAGCTGAGCATCCACGGAATGGGCTCCGGGGGCGGGGTGCGATTAAGAATCGAGGCAGCCCTGTTCTTATCGATGGCACCGATTTGCGCACTAGCCGCAATCACCGCGATGGCGGGGGTGGTCACCTCAACGGAGCGCTGCAGGATCTGGGCGCATTCGTCGACGATGTCTTGGATGCTCGTCAGCTGCGGGGGCGGTACTTTTGACATATGTCAAAGATACTTCCGCTTCTTGTCTAGTGACAAACAAAACTGTGGTGCGCCATAATCTCCTACAGTTCAATGACTAACGTCACATATTTACGTTCATGAAGGGCGTCTACATGACCACAACCAACCATCCCGTCAGGGCACAGGACGTTGTCGCCAGCGACAACGGCAATACTGACGACGGCCTGCAGCGCGGCATGAAGTCGCGCCACCTGCAAATGATCGCTTTTGGCTCGTGCATCGGCACGGGCCTCTTCTTAGGCTCCGGCGCCTCCATCCAGGAGGCCGGTCCCGGCGTTATCGCCGCCTACGCCATCGGCGGCTTCATCATCTTCCTCATCATGCGCATGCTTGGTGAGATGGCCGTGGAGCACCCCGTCGCAGGCTCCTTCAGTGCTTATGCCCGCGAGTACATCGGGCCCATCGCCGGTTTTGTCACCGGTTGGAACTGGTGGTTTACCACCATCGTCGTCGGCATGCTGGAGCTCACCGCCGCCGGCACCATCATGGATTTCTGGTTCCCCGGGATCCCCCACTGGCTCACCGCCCTCGTCGCGCTCGTCATCGTCACCGCCATCAACCTGGTGCACGTCGGTGCCTTCGCCGAGGCAGAGTTCTGGCTCTCCCTCATCAAGGTCGCCGCGCTCATCCTCATGATCATCGTCGGCGCGGCCATCGTCTTTGGCCTCACCCCGGAGCCCGCCCTGGGCTTAAGCAATATCACCGAGCACGGTGGCTTCTTCCCCAACGGCGCTACCGGCATGCTCTTCTCCCTCGTCGCGGTGATTTTCTCCTTCGGCGGCATCATCTCCATCGGCACCGCCGCAGGCGAGGCGCAGGATCCCGCCAAGAGCCTGCCCAAGGCCATCAACAACGTCATCTGGCGCATCCTCCTCTTCTACGTCGGCGGCATCAGCATCATCGTGCTGCTCGCCCCGTGGAATGAACTCGATACTTCCACCTCACCCTTCGTGCGCGCACTGAGCACCCTGGGCATTACGGCCGCCGCCACGGGCCTTAACCTCATCGTGCTGGTCGCCGCCGTCTCCGTGTTCAACACCATGACCTTCTCCGGCGCGCGCATGCTGCGGGACCTCTCCCGCGGCGGCCAAGCCCCACCCTTCTTCAATTCCGTCAGCGCCAAGGGCGTGCCGGTTCGCGCCTTGCTCTTCAACTCTTTACTCATGGGCTCGGCCGTGCTACTTAACTTCCTCTTCGAGGGCAAGATCCTGATTGTTCTCCTCGCCATCATCGTTGGTGCGGAGCTCATCTCCTGGTCCGCCATCGCCCTTGCACACCTGAATTTCCGCAAGCGCTGCCCGGACGCGGCCTTCCGCGCGCCCCTCTACCCCTTTGCCAACTACCTGTGCTTGGCCTTCTTCGCACTCGTCATTGTTTTGATGTTCATGCTGCCCGACTACCGCACCGGCGCCATTGTCCTACCCTGTTGGATTGTGACCTTGGCCCTCATCTGGCTGGGCAAGAAGCGCCACGACGCCCGAAACAAATAGAAAGGACCCTCTCATGCAGACCACCATTGGTGATTTCATCCTGGACCGCCTCAAGGCCATCGGCATTACTGAAATCATCGGCGTACCCGGTGACTTCAACCTGAGCTTCCTCGAGCAGATTGAAGCTTCCGAGGGCATCCGCTTCGTCGGCGCCTGCAACGAGCTCAACGCCGCCTATGCTGCCGACGGCTATGCCCGCCAGAAGGGCGTGGGCTGCCTGCTCACCACCTATGGCGTGGGCGAGCTTTCCGCACTCAACGGCATCGCTGGTGCCCGCGCTGAGCACGTCCCGCTGGTGTCGCTGGCAGGCGCGCCGCCGCAGTACGCCACGGAGTTCCGCTGGAACCTGCACCACTCGCTTGCCGACGGCGACTATGCCAACATGCTGGATTCCTTCGCGCCCTTCACCGAAGTGGCCACACGCGTGTCCCCCATGAACGTGGTCGAGGAATTCGACCGCGCCCTGCACACCTGCCTGCGCGAGAAGCGCCCGGTCCACATCCAGATTCCTTCCGATATCACTCACCTGACCATCGAGGTCCCCGACGAACCTTTCTCCACCGAGCTCGCAACCTCCGATCCGGAGCGCCTGAACGCCGCTGCGGACTACGTGCTGGAGCACCTCGCGAAGGCCAAGGACCCGATCATCCTCATCGACCAGGACACCAACCGCCACGGTTTCACGGAGAAATTCCGCGCCATCATCGACAAGGCCCAGCTGCCCTACTCCCAGCTCTCCTCCGGCAAGGCCATCTTGTCTGAGCGCCACCCGCTCTTCATCGGCACCTACAACGGCGCGGCCTCTGCCCCGGGCGTGCAGGAGCGCATCGAAAAGTCCGACTTCCTAGTCACCACGAACCCGCGCTTCATCGAGGTCAACTCCGGCTCCTTCACCCACAACCTGGCCGACGCCCGCGTCTATAACTTCGGCGACCAGCACCTCAACGCCGACGGTGAATTCTTCGTGGGCATCAATACGCTGGAGCTTCTCGACGTCCTCCTGGACCGCATCCCGGAAGCGGAGGCAACCACAACCAAGGAACTCCAGCCCGAGGCCTTCGAGCCGAACCCGGATGCCCCGCTGACCCAGGAGCGCATCTGGCCGCAGATGCTCGGCTTCATCCAGGAAGATGACGTGGTCATCGCCGAAGCCGGCACCTCCAATATCGGCCTGGGCCAGCAGCGCATGCCCGAGGGCGTGCAGTACATTAACTCCACCATCTGGGGTTCCATCGGCTTTACCCTCCCCTGCGTGCTGGGCTCGCAGCTGGCCAACCCGGAGCGCCGCCACGTCCTCTTCATCGGCGATGGTTCCTTCCAGCTCACCGCACAGGAGCTCTCCACCATCCTGCGCCAGGACCTCAAGCCCATCATCGTGCTGGTCAATAACGATGGCTACACCATCGAGCGCTACATCTTGGGCATGGAGCGCGAGTACAACGAGATCCAGATGTGGGACTACAAGGCTCTTCCGAAGGTGTTTATGAAGGACACCACGATGGAGTCCTACGTGGCCTCGACAGAGGGCGAATTGTCCAAGGCCCTGGAGGACATCGCCGCCCACCCGGAGCGCGGCGCCTTCCTCGAGGTACGCCTCGATGCTTTCGACGCACCGAAGGGACTTCAGGCCTTCGGCCCGCAAACTGCAGAATTCGACTTCGGTCCCCGCGGCCCCCGCAACGCCTAAGGTGGAGAACATGATTCGACCAGACCTTTCCTCCCTGCCCGCCTACGTTCCCGGCAAGAATGCCGAGCACGCCTTGAAGCTCTCCTCCAACGAGGCAACTCAGGAGCCGCTGCCCGGCGCGCTCAAGGCCATGGAGGCTGCTGCCGCGCACGTCAACCGCTACCCGGACATGGGTGCAGTGGAAATCCGCAAGGCACTCGCCGAAAACCTCGGTGTCACCCCAGAGCAGGTCACCACCGGTGCGGGGTCCTCCGCCATCTGCCAGCAGCTGGTGCAGATCACCTCCGTGCCCGGTGATGAGATTGTCTTCCCCTGGCGCTCCTTCGAGGCTTATCCCATCTTCGCGCAGGTCGTGGGCGCCACCCCGGTCAAGGTTCCGCTCACCGCGGATCACCGCGTGGACTTGGAGGCCATGGCGGCTGCCATCACGGACAAGACCCGCCTGATCTTCGTGTGCAACCCGAATAACCCCACCGGCTCCATCATCACCAAGGAGGAGTTCGACGCCTTCCTGGCCAAGGTCCCGAAGGACGTCATCGTGGCGCTCGATGAGGCCTACATCGAATACAACCGCAACGACGCCGTCCCGCTAGCCACCGACTATGTCCACACCCACGACAACGTCATTGGCCTGCGCACCTTCTCCAAGGCATACGGCCTGGCCGGTGTCCGTTTGGGCTATGCCTTCGGCAACGCCGAGATCATCGAGGCCTTAAGCAAAGTGGCCATCCCCTTCTCCGTGAACTCCATCGCGCAGGCGGGTGCGGTGGCCTCGTTGGCCGCCCAGAAGGAGCTACGCGAGCGCACCGATGAGACCGTTGAGCAGCGCGACCGCCTGGTCACGCACTTCGCGGACTTTGGGGTTCCGGAGTCCCAGGCCAACCACATCTGGTTTGCCGCCGACAGCATCGCGAAGCTGGGCTCCCCGCAGGACGTCGCCGCAAAACTCGCGGAGAATGACGTCCTGGTCCGCGCCTTCCCCGAGGGCGTGCGCATTTCCGTCACCACGGCGGAGGAAACCGAAATCCTGCTTAAGGCCTGGGACGCTGCCTTCGGTGCAGAGGGTTAGTTTCCGCGTTAGAGTGCAGTTGTGAAGATATTTATCAATTTTGCACTCAACGTCATTGCCGTCGCGGTGGCCTTCTGGGCAGTAGTGGCGATTGTCCCTGGAATCGACATCGTTCCTGCGACCACCCAGAATTTCCTGCTCATCGCGGCGGTCTTCATCATCGTCAACGAGGTCGTCACCCCGGTACTTCGCTTCCTCGGCGCACCGCTGACCTGCCTCACACTGGGCCTCTTCGCGCTCGTCATCAACGGCGCGGTCCTGCTCCTCGTCAGCGCGCTCATGGACTCGCTCGTCATCGACGGTTGGGGTGCCGCCATCATCGGCGCGATTGTGCTTGCGGTTGTCTCCGGCGTGGTGAACTTCTTCACCAGCCCGCTGCGGGTCCGCAACTAACCCCCAGCAAAAGGCGGGAGGACGTCGACACGGGAAGCGTCGGCAAGCACGGCGTCCTCGGTAGCGCTCGCGCCATCCACCAGGAAGGTGCAGCGCTCCAGCACCTCCGCAAAGCTCATGCCGGCCTCGGTGCTGCCAGTATGCCGAGCACGCAACACGTCCAGCAACTCCCCCAAGGTCGCCGCCTGCGCCGTGTCTTGCGCGCGCCCCGCGGCAGCGCGGGCTGCGGCAAAGTAGTGTATGTCAACCATGGTTGCCACTATGCCAGCCTCTGCGACAGGAAGGAACCCGATGCGCACCTATGAGGAACACCTCGCCGCCGTTCGCGCGGCCCTTCCGCAGCCCCGGATGGTGTCCACTCCCCTGAGCAGCGCCTTCGGACGCCGTGCCGCTGCGACGTACCGCGCGGAACACAACCTTCCGCCTTTCGATAATTCGCAGATGGATGGCTATGCTCTTCCGACTACACACGGCGGCGCCTTCACCGTCGGCCGCACCATTGCGGCGGGTGATCCTCCGGTGGACCTCACCGAAGGCACCGCCCTTCCCATCATGACCGGCGCCAAAATCCCCGAAGGCACCGCTACCATCGTCCCCGTCGAGCACTGCGAGCCCCCGCACTTCCCCGAGGAGGGCGCCACGGTCACCGTGCCGGCAGCCCCCGAGCAGTTCATCCGCCGTGCCGGCTCCGATGTCCAGGCCGGCACGACCCTCATCAACGAGCACGCGCTTCTCGACGCCCCCTCCATCGCCACCCTCGCCTCCCAGGGCCTGGCCGAGGTCCTCACGTACGCGCCCGCCCGCATCCTCATCTGCACCGGTGGCGCGGAAATCGGTGGCGAGGGCGAGGCCACCATCCCCGATTCCAATGCGCCCATGCTCGCGGCCTTGGCTGCGCAGTATGGCATCGACGTAGCCGGCTTCGTGCGCACGAATGACGATCCTTCTGCCCTGCGCGCGGACCTCACCGAAGCGGTCATCACCCACCGCCCCGATGTCATCGTCACCTCCGGCGGCATCTCCCACGGAAAGTTTGAGGTCATCCGCCAGATCTTCGAAGAGGACGGCTGGTTCGGCCACGTGGCGCAGCAGCCCGGCGGCCCGCAGGGCCTGTCGCGTTTGGGGGAGGTTCCCGTTGTCTGCTTCCCCGGCAACCCGATCTCCACGCTAGTAAGTTTTCGCCTCTACTTGGCACCCGTTATCGGCCGCGCTCCCGCTCCATTTAGAGCACACCTTACTGAGCCCGCCGAAGGCCTCAACAACCGTGAACAGTTCCGCCGTGGAACTATCAACATTTCCGATGGCACCGCCCAAGCCTCCTTCCTCGGCGGCACCAGCTCCCACCTAATGTCCCAGGCCATCGGTGCTACTGCCCTTATCCGTATCCCGGCTAACACACAGCTTTCAGCCGGCGACCTCGTGGAGGTGTTCCCGCTCTCATGACCCGACGCGCACTCGTTATTGTTGCCTCGACCCGCGCCGCCGCCGGCGAATACGAGGACCGCTCCGGCCCCATCCTGGTGAATTTCCTGCGTGAGCAGGGCTTCGATACCCCGGAACCCGTCGTCGTCTCGGACGCCGACATCGACGCCGCCTTGGCCACCGCCTTCGCCGATGCCCCCTCCGTCATCCTCACCTCCGGCGGCACGGGCATCAGTCCGGATGACCAGACTGTCGAGGCGCTCACCCCACACCTTGAGCGCGAGCTCCCCGGCCTGGCCCACGCCTTCTACGCGCACTCCGCCGGCATCCCCACTGCGGCGCTCTCGCGTACCGTTGCGGGCGTCTCCAACGCCACTTTCGCCATGGCCCTGCCCGGCTCCACGGGTGCTGCCAAAGACGGCTGCGCGGTCCTCGAACCGGTGCTTAACCACATCATCAACCAGCTGGAAGGCATCAATGAGCACTAGCTTCGGCCTACTCGGCGCGCACATCAGTGCTGAGCCCATCACGGCCCCCGACATCGCCACCGCGGAAACGGGTGCCGTCGTTTTATTCGACGGCATCGTGCGCAACCACGATTCCGGCCGGGGCGTTAAGCTCCTGACCTACACCGCGCACCCCTCAGCCCAGCAGGAAATCGAGCGCGTGGCCGCTGAAGTCGCCGCCGCTTTCCCCGCCGTCCGCCTCTGGTGCGCGCACCGGACTGGCGCACTAGAAATCGGCGAGTCCGCCTTCATCGTCGCCGCTGTCTCCGCGCACCGCAAGGACGCCTTCGAAGCGGCGTCGACCTGCGCCGACCGCGTCAAGGCAGAAGTCCCCATCTGGAAGGAACAGCTGCACACCGATGACACCACCACGTGGGTAGGCCTGGAATGAGTTCACGCTACGCACGCCAAGAAACCCTGTGGGGAACCTCCACTCAGGAACAGCTTCGCTCTTCCACCGTCGCCGTCATCGGCGCCGGCGGCTTAGGCTCACCTGCCCTGCTCTACCTGGCAGGCGCGGGCGTCGGGCGCATCCTGCTTTTCGACGACGACACCGTCTCCCTCTCCAACCTGCACCGCCAGGTCATCCACCGCACAGCAACCGTGGGCCAACCCAAAACCGAATCCGCCGCTGCGGCCTTGAACGCCCTCAACCCGGAGTGCACCGTCGAGCAGTTCTCGCGCCTGACACCTGATACCGCCCTGGACCAGCTGCGCGGCGCTGACCTCATCATCGACGGCACCGATAACTTCTACTCCCGCCACCTAGCCTCCTGGGCCGCCCATGAGCTGGGCATTCCGCACGTGTGGGCCTCACTTCTGGGATACGACGCGCAGCTCACCGTCTTCCATTCCGGCCACGGCCCGGTCTATGAAGACCTCTTCCCCACCGATCCGCAGGTACCCTCCTGCTCGCAGGCCGGTGTGATGGGACCGGTCGTCGGCGTGGCCGGCTCCGCCCTGGCCGTCGAGGCGCTCAAGCTCCTCACGGGCATCGGCACCCCGCTCATCGGCACGCTGGGCTACTACGATTCCCTCGCCGGGACGTGGGAATACATCCCCGTGCGCGCGAACGGCGCCATCCCGGCGCGCCCCGACAACCCCACGGACATCCGCGTCATCCCGGAGGACGCCACGCTTATCGACGTCCGCACCTCCCCCGAGCGCGCCGCCTCCCTCATCCCCGGCTCGCAGCACCTCCCGCTCGATGACATCCTCGCTGGCCACAACCCGCCCATAGACCTCGCCGACCTCGCCGTCCTCTACTGCGCCAGCGGCCTGCGCTCCGCCCAGGCCGTCGAGGCCCTGCGCGCCCGCGGCTTCAGCAACGTCTACTCGCTGCGCGGCGGCATCGACGCCTGGCAAGAGCACATCTCCGAGCTCGAGGCCGAAGCCGACGCCGCCCACCGAGGCGAGCTAGAGACCATTTCTCTTGAAGAACTAGAGGCTAAATGTGGCGTGGAAGATTAGCTTCACGCCACGCGGTGCGAGAGCCTTCCGAAAGCTAGCCAGGCCAACACAGACGAGAGTCAGCAGGTTTCTTCGCGAAGTCTACGATTAATCAGCCAGCGGGTCAGTTCCGCCGAGCTTCATTTCGAAACGCTCGTAGTCCTCTAGGTTCGCAAAGTGCCGCGAGTAAAGATCGCAATCGCGGTCTACATAACCATAGAGGGCTGGCGCGACGTCCACGATGTGCCGTACCTTCACGTCCTCACCATCGGCCTGCTCGTTCGCCATCGCTTCAACGCGTTCTCGAGCCTTCTCGTCCGACTCCGCATACACAAGATAAAAATCCTCGCGGAAGAAGCTTTGGGCAGATGAACTGGACTTCTTAGCAAGCTCCATCACGACAATTCCAACATAAGGTTCCATTGCCGGCTACTGTCCTTTCCGGTTCTTGGTCAGCTTGGGCTCGACCCTACCTGCTCACCCAGACCATGTAACGCGGAAAACTCAGCCGGTCGCCCTTTAAGCACATCTCCAATGAAGACCCATTCCGCGCCCACGGCTTCAGCAACGTCTACTCAATGCTTGTCAGCATCGATGCCTGGCAAGACCACAACGACGCATAGCCCAAACCTGCACTCAGTCTCCTCTGCCCACATGGCATCTTGTAAAAGGCGTCAACCAGAAGGTGTTTTCAGAGCCAAAAACGCCTTTTACCCCCGCGCAAATGGCGTTTTAATCCCAAAGATGCCTTTTGACAGATGCCTTTTGCCAGACGCCTTTCGCAGAGGTCCTCGGCCGGTCGCCTTGTAAACTCACTGGCATGAGAAGCCGCCAGTATTACGTCGCTACCGCTGTGGTGTGTGCTCTCACGCTGGTGTACATGCTGCTGCGCTGGGATTCGGTGCCTGATCCCATCCCGGTCCACTTCGATGGCTCGGGCAACCCGGACCGCTTCGAGCCCAAATCTTTCCTCAACGCAACGGTCCTGGTGTGGATCGGCGTTGTGTTCGCCATTGCGCTGCCGCTGTGCGTGCCGCCGATCTCGCTGGCTCGAAAAACAATGGATGTTCCGGCAGAGTCAACTCTTCCGTTCTCCGAGGCCACGGCACAGCGCGCGGAGCTGCTCACTGGAAAGACCTCCACGTTCATTGCCCAGACAGTCCTCACCATGACGGCCTGCGTGTGCCTCACTGCGGTCTGCACCGTCATTCCGGATATCCCCTTCTCGGGCTTTCTCCTCGTGGCCGCGTGGATAGCCTTCACCGTGTTCATCATGATTCAGGGCGTCCGGTTAGCGCTGACATCTGCGAAGGCTGTGAAAGCCATACCAACCGACGATGATGAAAAGGTTCGCAACGAAGCACTTCGTTTTGCCGGTGGCATGGGCGTCTACAACGAGCCCACAGACCCCATGTGCATGGCAGTCTTCCCCACGAATCCATCGAAGCTGCAGATCAACACCGCGCACGAACCGGGCCGGCGCTACCTGTGGCGCATGGGCATCGCCCTCACTGCATCCATAGCATTCTGCGTGCTCATCGCCGTACTCTAGGCATATGGAGCACCTGTTTGAGCGCGCACACTCGATTCTTTCTGATGCCACCCACGTCGAGGTGTTCACCGGCGCGGGCATGAGCGCGGACAGCGGCATCGCCACGTACCGCGATGCGCAGACGGGCATTTGGGAGAACGTGGATCCGGTCGCAATGGCGTCGATAAGCGCATGGCGTACCGAGCCTGAGCCCATGTTCGCCTGGTACCTGTGGCGCGCACAGCGGGCGCAGCGGGCCGAGCCCAACGCCGGGCACCACGCAATTGCTGCCGCACGCGGCATGACGGTGACCACGCAAAATATCGATAACCTGCACGAGCGCGCCGGAAGCCAGGACGTGGTCCACCTACACGGCTCCCTATTCGCCTTCCGCTGCACCGACTGCGATACACCGTACGACGAGGACATTGCGCTGCCGAAGGAACCGGTCGAGAGCATCACTCCACCCAAGTGCCCCGTGTGCGGCGGGCTCGTACGCCCAGGCGTGGTGTGGTTCGGTGAGGCTTTGCCCAACGACGAATGGGCCGAGGCCGAGCGCCGCATGTCCACCGCGGACGCGCTGCTCATCGTTGGAACCTCCGGCGTGGTCTATCCCGCCGCCGGCCTGCCGCAGATTGCCCACGCGCGCGGCATCCCCATCGTGGAAGTCACCCCGCAGCCCACGGACCTCTCGCCGCTTGCCAGCGTGGTGGTCACCGCCACCGCAGCGGAGGCACTACCTCGCATCCTGGCGGGGCGGATCGGATAAACAGCAACCCGATATCCCGCGGCCCTTGCCCACCGAAATGTACAAGATGTACATTTGCAGTATGAAAACGATGTCAGTGGCATCCAGTCAATTTCGCCAATCCCAAAGCCAAATTCTTGAAGAGGCACAGCACACACCCGTCGCCATCACTAGTCGTGGAAGCCGGATTCGCGCTTTTGTCGTCTCTCCTTCATTTTTCGCCCGCGCAGTCGAAGCACTAGAAGATCGTGAGGATGTTCAGACCGCAGAGATTGCCCGAGGAGAGTCCGTAGAGATTTCACACGAAGACCTCAAAAAAGAACTCGGACTCACCTAATCGCCTTCTATGGCTGACTCCACTTATCACATCACCTATAAGGCATCCGCAGCCAAGGAGCTACGCAAGCTCGACAGGCCGACACAGAGGCGACTACTTGCTGCAATCGAAGACTTGGCCGTTACCCCTCGCCCTGATGGAGTAAAGAAGCTAAGAGCCTCAGACGACCTGTACAGAATTCGAGTCGGACACTATCGCGTGGTTTATGAAATCTTAGACGGAAAACTCGTGGTGCTCGTCCTGCGCATTGCTCACCGACGAGATGTTTACCGGAAACAGGTAAAATTCCTCTCAGATAAACAAAACCGGTTCCACCCTGCCAGAAGGTGAATACTCCACTTCGATCGGAAGATAGTTCTTACACAGCTAGATCGATGTCGTGCTCCTTAGCCTTTCCGTCTAGCACTTGCTCGTAAGACTCCAATAGCCGGCGAGCATTGACTGGGGAGCCGAAAAGATAATCAGTCTCTACCCACGCCGAATAGTTATCCTCTGACATCACGAAACCGCCTTCCTTACCACAACCATTATTCCCCCGAGAGGAGATGAATCCATGCTCTACCTAGTTCCAGGAGCCTTAGCGGGAATCGTCTTTTATGTCATTCTCGCAGCAGTGAGCTGGGCTATCGAGAAAGCTTGGCCGCAATGCCACCTTGGAGCGCATAGCCGGTTGGTCATCCACTGCCTTGTCGCGATTGCATTTTCGATTTTCCTCGTCGTGGCTGGCGGCGGCGGAAACTCGGCCACCCACCTGCAAATTAGCGGATTCCTACTGGCAGGATGCGTTCTGAGCTTCGTTACAGCCGCATGGGACAGAAGCAAAGCCGCTACAAATGACCCCCAAAACAATTGGCGGAGGCGGCGGGATTTGAACCCGCGGTGAGTTTCCCCACGCTGGTTTTCAAGACCAGTGCATTCGGCCGCTCTGCCACGCCTCCTCGTCACGCGTCAGCATGCACCGCGCGCAACACGTTCAGAGTACTAGACTCCGCCGCGGGAGAAGAATTCGGCTCAACACGTCACCGATAATCGCCTCACAACCGCAGGTTCGCCAGTGCTACTCGTCCTACTGATTGCTTTGCGACGCCGCGGGTGCGCCATCCGACTCCTCATGCTGAATGCGCGAGACATGCAGTCGGGCGT
Organism: Corynebacterium sp. HMSC070E08; assembly: GCF_001808895.1. NCBI lineage: Bacteria > Bacillati > Actinomycetota > Actinomycetes > Mycobacteriales > Corynebacteriaceae > Corynebacterium > Corynebacterium sp. HMSC070E08. The sequence goes on along the minus strand of NZ_KV794747.1, from coordinate 68,839 downwards.
GGGCGATGGCGTCGAGAGTGTCGTCGAAGACGTGATTCTCGTGCGCAAGCTGGTCAAATACGCCGAGTTCGCGCAACACCGGAACATGTTCGGGCTTCGTGGCTGAGAGTAGGACCCGGGTGCCGTGACGTTCAAGGCGCCCGATCGTGTCAGCGAGCATCTGGGCGCCAGTGGCGTCAATCGTCGTGACATAGCGCATGCGGAGCACGACAACCTTGACCGACGAAGCATCAGCGAGATCGAGGAGGAAATCGTGCGCTGCGCCAAAGAAGAGTGGGCCTTCCAAGCGGAAGGCGGCGATGTGCTCATCGAGGAGTTCGCGTTCCTTGTCGCGGTGGTCTCCTGTCTCCAGTGGAGCGGCCTCTAACACCGCCGTGCGGGCGGTATCGCGCAGCGCGAAGAAGCCCGCTATTACAAGGCCAATGAGCACGGCGACGACAAGGTCGAACACGACGGTGGCGGCAGCCGTAATAAGCAGGGTGACCCCGTCGCCCTTGGTGGCGCGCATCACCGAGCGGAGGTTCCGCGGATGGATCATCTGGATCGCAGTGGCGATAAGCACGCCGGCAAGCGCAGCGAGAGGAATCTCGCCCACCCACCGGGCCGCGACGAGCACTGCGACGAGCAAAAGCAGCGAATGGAACACCGCCGCCAGGCGCGTACCTGCGCCGGCCCGCACGTTGACGGCAGTTCGGGCGATCGCGGCGGTCGCGGGGATTCCGCCGAACAGGGGCGCGACGACATTGGCCACGCCCTGCCCAAAGAGCTCGCGGTCGGGATCGTGACGGTCGCCGACAGTCATCGCGTCGGCAACCGTTGCAGACAGTAACGATTCCAACGCACCGAGAGCTGCGACGGCGACCGCTGCCAACAGCAAGGAATCCAGGTGCTCCCACGGGATGTGCGGCAAGCGCGGAGCAGGCAACGTCGACGGGATGTAGCCGATTGTCTTCAGGTTACTGTCTGCCAGCATGTTGATGGCCGTCGCGGCAGCTACCAACACCAGCGCCGCGGGAAAGCCACTACGAACGCGCGCCGCAACCACGATTCCGGCCGCCACCGCGAGGGTCATCACTGGCGCCTGCCATCCCGGGGCATCTAACCAAGCTTTGATTGCGCCCCACGCCAACCCGAGGACCTTCTCGCCGTCGACGTCAACACCGAGTGCAGCAGGCAGCTGTTGGAGGCCGATGATCACCGCAATACCGGCTGTGAAACCTTCGACGACAGGCAAAGGCATGTACTTCATCGCGCGGCCAGCGCCGGTGAATGCCAGTAAGAGCAGCATGAGTCCCGCCAGCACGCCGACAACGAGCACCCCATCGGCACCATGGTCGGCCACGATGGGGATTAACACGACGGTCATTGCGCCGGTCGGGCCGCTTACCTGAACATTGCTACCACCGAAGACCGCGGCCAAGATGCCCGCGACGATGGCCGTCGTAATTCCGGCTGCGGCGCCAACACCGGACGCAACGCCGAAGCCGAGCGCGAGGGGCAGTGCGACGAGGGCCACCATGAGGCCTGCCGAAAGGTCGCGCCCGATCGTCGCGCGGGACCAGTCCGAGCGGCGCGGTGCGAAACGCAGGGCACGCGATCGGATGCCCACCTTAGAGACGGTGGAGGGGTAGGTCATGCTACTTTCTTGCTCCTTAAAAGCTCAACGACATCCAAAGGATACACAAGGCGCCATCCTTCGACGGGCCGCATTCGCAATTCTGGCCGATGCCTCATGTTGACGAATTCCCACCACACCCCAACCCTTCGACACTAACTTGGCCAAGTCAGGGTTGGGCGTGACGCCTGCCACAAATTAATGAAAACCATTGCCATATAAACCCTCCTCTGGTTTACTCGCGGCCATGCAGACAGTAGATACCCTCATCATCGGCGGTGGCGCGGCCGGCCTGCAGGCAGCCCTAGTCATGGTCCGCGCCCGCCGCAGCGTGCTCATTGTTGATTCCGCCACTCCCCGCAACCGTTTCGCCCATGAAATTCATGGAGTCATTGCCCTCGAGGGCACGCCACCCCTTGAGTTCCAGGAGCGCGGCAAGGAGCAGCTGCGCAACTACGGCGTACAGATCCTAAACGCCACCGTAAAATCCGTCACCGATAATGACCGAACACTCACCGCCACGTTGAGCAACGGTGAGACCGTCGCGGCCCGCTCCATCATCGTCGCCAGCGGCGTGGACGACGTACATCCAAACATCCCGGGCCTGCAAGAAAACTGGGGAAATACGGTCCTCCACTGCCCCTACTGCCACGGATACGAGGTGGCGGACAAGAAGCTCGGCGTGCTCTACATCGGCGAGTTCTCCTTCCACCATGCGGCAACCCTCCGCCAGTGGTCGAAGGACATCACTTTCTTCACCAATGGAATGGAATTCACCGACGAACAGCGCGCGGATCTGACCCGGCGGGGCATTGCGCTTATCGACGGCCCCGTCACCGCCTTCCAGGACGGAAAAGTCCTGGTTGGGAGTACAACCTATGCCGTCGATACACTGTTTTACATGCCCATTCCCCACCCACACGATGACTTCCTCGCTGACCTCAACCTCAAGCGCCACAGCCCACCGGCTGCGATGGGCGGCAGCCTGATCGAGGCTGATCTCACCGGTGCCACCAGCCACCCGCGCGTCTGGGCGGTGGGCAACGTGGTCAATCCAGGCGCACAGGTGGCCATGGCCATGGGCCAGGCCAATGCTGCTGCTATTACGGTCAACGGCTTCCTCGTCGAGGATGATTGGATTTAAGTACGGTGGTGTGGCATGAAAGCCATCATTCAGACCAACCTGGAAGACCCACACTCGCTGGAGTTGGGGGAAACCAATAAACCACAACTCCAAGACGGCGAAGTCCTCGTTAAGGTCAAAGCCGCCGGCGTAAACCGCGCCGACCTGCTCCAGGCCCGCGGGCACTACCCACCGCCGCCGGGCGCTTCGGAGATTATCGGCCTCGAAGTCGCAGGCGAAGTCGTCGACGCAGGCGACACCGACGTCGCGGTTGGCTCCAAGGTCGGCGCACTGCTGGCCGGCGGCGGCTACGCCGAGTATGTGGCCGTGCCGCAGGGCCAGCTGCTGCCCATCCCCAGCGGCTACTCCTTTGCCGAGGCCGCCTCCGTCATCGAGGTGGCCTGCACGGTCTGGTCCAACATTGCTATGGAAGCGAAACTAGAAAAGGGCCAGACCATCCTCATCCACGGCGGCGCGGGTGGCATCGGCACCTTCGCCATCCAGGTGGCGAAGCAACTGGGCGCCACCGTCGCCGTGACGGCTGGCTCGGACGAAAAACTCGAGACCTGCAAGGAACTCGGCGCGGACATCCTCATCAACTACAACGAGCAGGACTTCGCCGAGGAACTGAAGAACCAGTGCGATGTCATCCTCGACATCATGGGCGCGAAGTACCTCAAAAAGAACCTCATCGCGCTAGCCAAGGGTGGCCACATGGTCACCATCGGCATGCAGGGTGGCACGAAGGCCGAGCTCAACATGGGTATTCTGCTTAACAAGCGCCTGACCCTGCAGGGCACCACGCTGCGCTCCCGCTCGTTGGAGGGCAAGGCCGCCATCGTTGCGGACACCGTCAAAAATGTCTGGCCTTGGTTGGAAGACGGCAGCGTCAAGCACCACCTGCATCGCACATTTGCGCTTGCTCGCGCCGCCGAAGCCCACAAAGCCCTCGACTCCGGCGAGGTCACGGGCAAGCTCGTCCTCGAGGTCTAAGCCAAAGACGCGACCACGCGGGTGAGGTGCTCGACGTCGTGATAGGTGCTAAACGGACTCAGCGAAACCGTAACGGCACCGCCAACCTCCTCCACACCCATCTCCGTAAGCAGTGGGGTGTGCGGGGCGATGGTAGTCACCAACCCATTATCGAAGAGGCGGCGGTGGATCACGTCCGCAGGCACATCGCGCACGGCGAAGGTCAGGCGCGGGAGGCGGTCATCGGAGGCGTCGGCTGCCGCTTCCCCCGTCACACCAAGGATGTGGACGGCCGGCAGCGTGCCCAACAAGCTGTAGAGATCCCCGGTGAGATCCTCCATATAGCCGGAGAGAGCTTGCATCGAACGCGTCAGGCGCACGCGGCGCGAACCGCGCTCCCCGCCGGCGAGTTCCGCCACATGATCCACTAGGGGGCCAACGCCACCCGCCAAGCCCGCGGAAACCGGGCCAACGACAAGCTCATCGAGGCGGCGGAACATCGCGGTATCGCGGAAGACCAGCGCTGCCATCTGCGGGCCACCGAGAGCACCCACATCCACGCCGAGGATATCCGCCCCAATCGCATCAAAGTCGAGGAGACGGTAGGGGGCGATCGAGGAGACGTCGACAAGCACCCAGGCGCGCGAGCGCTCATGGACCGTATCAATAATCTCCGACGCCGGCGTGACCGTGCCCAGCAGCTCATGGGCAGCCGAAAAAGCAACAAACCGCGTAGAGCCATCCACCAGATCAGCGTATTGGAACGCCGGCAGCTCGCCCGTGCCCAGGTCTGGCTGTGACCACCGAGTATCGGCGCCCACGTGCGCAAACGGGCGCGTGAGCTCTGGAGAATCAAAACGGGAGAGCACCACCGAGGACTGGCGGCGCAGCAGCGGGCGCAGTGCGACTCCCAGAGATTGATACAGCACCGGCAGGGACGGGCCGAGGATAACGCGGTCTGCCGTCGCACCCGTGAGATCAGCCACGGCTCGGCGCGCGGAAGCATACATGTCTGCCGCGTGGAGCTCCCCGGGGTCGTGATGCGCCGAGTGTGCGCCCACGGCATCCTCCAGAGGCTTCACCGTGGCGGACATTCGGAAAGAACGGGCAACCCCAGAGGCCACGCGTTCTGCAATCTGCGGCGCGGCGTGCGCGTTCAGGTAGGTCCAACCATCGGACAGACCAGTGTAAAGACCTCGCACGCTGGCGACGTCATACTGTTCCGTCATGCTTCAACCCTTCCTCGAATCGTCGGATCGACTCCCTACTCTATACGCCCTACGTAAATCTTTCCTAACCCGAGATTTTCCCAGCTCGCTCGTGTTTTCCCAGGTTAAGGGCGTGTGTGTAGGTTTTTAGCGGATGTGCGCGCTAGGGTGAAGGGCGTGCAAGACAAGAAAAACCTGCGTGACGACGTCGCCCGCATGACCTCCGCGCCTGCACCCGGCGAGGAGCCGGCCTCGCGTTCCATGACCATGTCGGCGGCCTTCGCCGATCTGTTGCAAGGTGCGCGCCAGCGCGAGCTGTGGTTCAAGCTGGGCATCCAAGACATCAAGCAGCGCTACCGCCGCTCGGTACTGGGTCCTTTCTGGATCACCATCGCGACCGGCGTGATGGCCGCGGCCCTAGGCCTGCTGTACTCCATGCTTTTCCAGATCCCGGTTGCAGAATTCCTGCCCCACGTGACCGTGGGCCTGATTATGTGGAACTTCATTTCGGGCGCCATTAAGGAAGGCTCAACGGTCTTCATCGACAACGAGGGCTTGATCAAACAGCTGCCCGCACCACTATCGGTGCACGTCTACCGCTTAGTGTGGCGGCAAACCCTCTTCTTGGGCCACAACCTCATCATCTGGCTGCTGCTCATCATCATCTTCCCTCGCCACCTGGGCTGGGAGTTCTTCCTGTTCATCCCGGCGCTGGCGCTCTTCTTGGTCAACGGCGTGTGGGTCGCCATGTTCTTCGGCATCATCGCCACCCGCTTCCGTGACGTTGCCCCGCTGCTGGAAGCGCTGACCCAGCTACTCTTCTACGTCACGCCTATCGTGTGGATGACCAACACCCTGAAGGAGCAGGGAGGTGCCGTGGCCAGCCGCGCGCGCATCGCTGAGATCAACCCGCTCTATCACTACATGGAGATCATCCGCGCCCCCATGATTGGTGAACCCGTTGCCGGTTATCACTGGCTTATCGTCATCGGCTGCACCGTCGCCGGCCTGCTCATCGCCGGACTGGCCATGCGCCAGTGGCGCTTCCGTGTCTCCTACTGGGTCTAGAAAGGATCGTCCATGGTTTCCATTGATACGTATAACGCTTGCGTGGACTTTCCCATCTTTGATGCCAAATCCCGTTCGCTCAAGAAGGCGATGCTCTCCACGGCCGGTGGCTCCATTGGCAAAAATGACCAGAACGTGGTCATGGTGGAGGCACTCAAAGACATCAACCTCCACCTGCGCGAGGGCGACCGTGTGGGCCTCGTCGGCCACAACGGCGCGGGCAAAACCACTCTGCTGCGCCTGCTGTCCGGCATCTACGAACCTACGCGCGGCGCTGCCGACGTCCGCGGGCGCGTTGCCCCAGTCTTCGACCTCGGCGTGGGCATGGACCCGGAGGTTTCCGGCTATGACAACATCATCATCCGCGGCCTCTTCTTGGGCCAGACCATCAAGCAGATGAAGGCCAAGATGGATGAGATCGCGGAATTCTCTGAGCTGGGTGATTACCTCTCCATGCCGCTGCGCACTTATTCCACCGGTATGCGCGTTCGCCTAGCGCTGGGTGTGGTGACCTCCATCGAGCCGGAGATCCTGCTTCTCGACGAAGGCATCGGCGCCGTCGACGCCGCCTTCATGGCCAAGGCCCGCGTGCGCCTCCAGGACTTGGTGAAGCGCTCCGGCATCCTGGTCTTTGCTTCCCACTCCAATGACTTCTTGGCCCAGCTGTGCGATACCGCCCTATGGATCGACCACGGCCAGATTCGCTCGGTGGGCGAGGTCTCCGAGGTCGTCGGCGAGTACGAAGGCCCAGAGGTGGGCCAGTACGTGCGAGATCTGCGCAAGCGCTTCGATAACGAGGAGAACGTTTAGCCCCTGCTACCTGCCTCGTTGACATATTGCGCGTCAATCATCCACGTTCCGCGCTGTCGGAAGGCGGGAATGGTACCCCGCGCCGCCTTATTGGCGGCGACGGACCCAGAGACACCGTTAACCTTTGCCCATTCCGACAGGCGAATTACCCTCGGCGCGGTCATGAGCGTGATGCGCTTGTGCAAGGACTCGACGAGCTGCTGCGCGATGAGCGTGCTCAGCGCTGAAAAATCACCACTCACCGGGTAGCCACGGAACACTGGGTAGTAGTGGCGCTCTTTTCCTTTGTTCGGAATGATGATGGGTGGCGCCCCTAGCTCTAAGAGTTGTTGATTGATAATGACGCGCCCGATGCGCCCATTACCATCTGAAAAAGGATGGATGGTTTCAAATTCCGCGTGGAACCGCGCGATTCGGTCAACAAAGAAGCTAGTGTCCTCGTAGTATTCGGCAATGGCTGTGTCCACCAGCCTGTCCACGTATTCAGGGTTGGCCCCCATATGAGCGCCCACGCGAACCCACTCTCCCCTTCGACGAAAGCGCCCCGCCCAGTCGTCGTTGATGCCGCGAAGCAACATGCCATGCAGTTTCAGAATGAGGTTTGCATCGAGCTTACCGACGCCCCGAATAAGTTCCTCAGTCACGTCCGCCAGGTTTTTGGCCTCAAAGACTTCCCGCAAATCATGCGCCCTAGTTGTAAGCCCGGCCAGAATGTTCTCGGTGTCCTCCAAAGTCAGCGTGGAATTCTCAATGGCGTTCGAGTTATACACTGACTCGGCCACCTCTGCGCGTGCTATCTCCGCGATGGCCTCGGGGGCGTCCTCCCGCAACGCCGCATACTGATCAAGAAGAGCGTCGATTTTTGAGGTGGTCCGCGCGTTAAGCATGCCAACATTCTACAAGTTTCCGTGAAAATGAGTACAAATTTACTCCGTTTCACGAAATCTCCGTCATAGTGCGAAGTTAATTCCCAACATCGCGCGCAGTTCCTCGGTCATGCCACTGACAGTCACTTCCGGCCCCGGCTGGTAATCCTCTTTGCGCAGCACTGCTTTGTTGCCGTTGATGGTGTAGCCCAGCTTGCGTGATACCGCCTGGGACGCCTCGTTCCCCGGCTCCCACTCCGAGCGCAGCTGGCGCGCGCCCAAGTAATCAAAGCAGAAGACCGCAACGGCGTGACGAATCTGCGTACCAATACCGCGGCCCTGAAGGTGGTGGTAGATCCACGATCCGGTTACAACCTCATGGTTATCGGGAAAATTCTTCGCCCGCAGATCCACCGAGCCGATGATCTCACCATCAAGATGCACTCCGAAGTCGAGCGACCATTCTTCCGGGGACATCTGCGCGCGGTGCGCCCACCGGAAGCTCGGGTCCGGTTTCTCTTTCAGCCAGGGGAACGTGTACTCCGGAAGCGGCTCACCAAATATCGCAGCGGCGCTAACACCGTGGATGGCGGCGATGTCACTATCGCGCAGCACCCGCAAGGTCAGCTCGCCGACCTGTACGGAAATCCCAAAAGGAGCCCACATCTCTTCAATACCTTTTACAGCCATGGCTAGCATCGTATAGCTCAGCACGGGTGGCACAATGGAACGCATGACTGCCACTCTGTCCCAGGCCGGAACGACGGCCGCTGTGATCGTCACCCACCAGCGCGTGGAGCTGCTGCGCGCCTCCCTTGAACAGGTGGTGAACCAAACACACCCGGTGCAGTGGGTCATCGTGGTGGATAACGGTGCGGAACAATCCGTGGAGGATCTCCTCCACGAACTGGCCGGCGAGCGCGGCGTCTATGTGCCTTCCGAAACCAACCTCGGTGGCGCGGGCGGCTTCGCGCTGGGATTCCTCACCGCACTCGCCCTCGGCGCGGACGCAGTGTGGTGCGCTGATGATGATGGCCGCCCCGCCGACCACCACGTGCTGGAGGAGCTCTACCGCGTTGCGGAAAACAACGCACTCCACGAAGTCTCCCCCGCCGTGTGCAATATCAATGAGCCCGCCAAGCTCGCCTTCCCTCTTCGCCAGGGACTGATATGGCGGCGCTACATGAGCGAATTAGAGGGCGACTTTCTGCCCGGTATCGCCTCGCTTTTTAACGGCGCGCTCATCTCCGCCGAGGCCATGGAGATCATCGGCGTGCCAGATTACCGCCTGTTCATCCGTGGTGATGAGGTGGAGTACCACCGCCGCCTGGTCAACTCGGGCTTGAGCTTCGGCACTGCGCTGACCACCAGCTACCTGCACCCGGACGGCTCCGACGAGTTCAAGCCCATCCTCGGTGGCAAAATGCATACGCAATATCCGGAGGGCGAGTTCAAGCGCTTCTTTACCTACCGCAACCGCGGCTACCTTCTGTGGCAGCGCGGCATGCGCAAGCTGCTGCCGCAGGAATTCGCACGTTTTGGCTGGTTTTTCCTGGTCCAGCAACATGACGTGAAGGGCTTTGTAGAGTGGTTACGCCTGCACAACCGTGGCCGCAAGGAAGACTTCCGCAGGCCCTAAAACTCAAAGGACTTGCGCGTGCTGCGGAAAATCACCCAGCGCTGCACAAAAAAGTTGATGAGTGTGGCGGTGCCTTGGGCTATCACGAAAGCCACCGCCAGTGCCCAGGACGAGGGCCAGTCCAGCGTGTGATCAAAGAAGGGAAAGGCCCAGCGATACAACAGAATGTTGATCGCATAGGTCATGGCGTAGGTAGCAAACACGGCAGCGAAGCGGCGCTTCGAGGCCCGCGCGTTGAAGGTCCAGCGCCGGTTCAGCAGATAAGCCACGAAGGTGCCCACAGCAAAGCCAATAGTTCGGGAGCCCACGTCGCCGAATACGCCTAATCCGATTTGGAAGAGCCAGGTCAGGGAGACGTCGATAAGCGCGGCAATGGCTCCCGTAATGGCGAACTTCGCGCCCTGCGCATGCAAGGAGTTCGACTGGGAGAAGCGTTCGGCGCGACCTGCCATAGTTACTTGCCCTTAAAAATGAACACGCGCTGAATGGCGAAGTTAGTCACCGTGGCCACGCCCTGCGCGATGACGAAGGCGATAGTGTCCTTCAGTGCACCCTCAAAGCCCAGACTGATCAGCGGAGCGTTGAGCACCCAATACAGAAAATTCTGCACGGCGAAGGTAGACAGGTACAGCATGCCCACGGCACCGGCGGTACGACCAGACACTTGCGCACCGAAAGTCCAGCGAGCATTGGCCACATACGCGGCGATGGTACCGAAAACCCAACCGATCGCCTTGGCCAGGGAGCGGTGCAGGCCTAGGTACGTCAGGAAGAGGGTGAGGCCATAGTCGATGGCCGCAGTGAAAACACCGACGGAGACAAAGCGCACGAGCTGTGTCTTTAGGGTGGAAGTAGGTTCAGTCACGGCGGAATACTCTACCCGCGGATGAGGGCGCGGTAAATGTCCAGGCGGTCCACGGGTGCGACGGCGTCTTCACCATAGGCGCCGAGGGAGGAAAGAACCTTGAGGGAGGCCGTGCACAGCTCCCGAATCTCAGCACCGCGAAGCTCCTCGCCGTCATCGTCGACCCAGCCTAACGCCGCCATGGCGGTCTCCACCACGGAATCCGTCAGCTCGCGCCCGCCCATACAGGACAGCGCTAGCGCCATCGACCAAAAGGCGTCCTTGCCTTCGTTTGTTACTTCTCGCGGCAGAGTACGCAGCTGGCGGTACGCCCGAGCATCAATGCTGACTTCGCGATGCAAGTCCAAAGCTTGGAGGAGCGGAACGAAGTCATAGAGCCGGGTTCTTTCAATGAGCGCGCGGACGGGACTAACCACAAGATCCAGAACTTCATCAATGGTTTCCTGGCCTGTGAGCTCAGCATTCACGGCGGTGAGATCAAACGGTGTCTGAAAAGATCCGGAGCCGCCCACGCACAGAGCCTCCGGCGTGCCGTTATCGCGCGGATAGGTCTCCACCACGACTATCTCGAAATCCCACAGCCCCCAGGCATAATCAATCTGCTCGCCTTCGCGGCTTAAGAATTCGCGCACGGTATGGCTCGGATCGATTCGTTGGCCGCGGGCATCGGTATGTTCAAAAAAGTGCCACGGCGAATCCTCTTGAGGCAGTCCGAAGCAGACCTCGAGAATATGATGAAGCTCTTCCAGCGTGAGTGCGTCCGAGAAACCAATCTGGCGGTGCACCTCAGCTTCCGCGCGGACGTTGGACACCTGACACAGCAGGGTTCGAGCAGAATCACCACGTTTGGCGCGGACCTGCGCCAAATCTGTGACCTGTGAGCTCATGTGCCCCACCATACGCACTTTTAGTTTCGAGCGGCGTTCTCGCGTGCTTCGAGCTCGCTGAGGATGAACACGATGGCGGCCCCGATTCCACCCCACACCGTCCACGGTTTTGCCACGCCGCGGCGGCGGATAAAGCCAACGATTCCCCGCTGTGCCTTAATCCCCAACCAGCCGCCAACCACAAGCGCACCAAGGCCAACCGGAAGCGCCCACAGCGGCACCTCCGGCTTCTCCGGTTCCGGTTGCCCCTCGTGGCTCTCGGCATTAGTAATGGCCACGAGTGCACCAAAACCTAAGAAAGACAGGACATAGGCGAAAACAAGCGCAGTCTTGTTCTTGATCCAATCTGGATAAGAAGTCATGATCGCCACGGCTGCGGCTTGGGTGATGCGTCCGGCAAGGGTGTCATCCAGCGCATAATTATCTTGCTTGGGAGAAGTCATACCGCCCCACTTTAGGCGGGCGGTAGGCTACCGTGCATGTACTCCTCTAAAAAAGAGCACCTCACCCCAGCACAGCGAGCAGCGCAAGATGAGCGCGCCGAGGAAGACAAGCGCCACGGCCACTTTCTGGCGACAGAACACACGTCGCTACCGCTCAATGGTTTTATGACGCGGCTCATCGCCGAGGAACTGCCCATCCTTGACTCCACCTCGCGCGGCCGTGTCTATGAAATCCTGCGGTCTTATCAAGGCCCCGAGATCACCTCCCAGGATGAACTTCCCGAGGAAATCCGGCAGATCATGGATCTGTACTAGCCATAAACAGGACCGAAACCCACACAATCGGACAGCACAAATGTTCCGTTTGCTTGGCTTTTGTACCTAATCTCACGTTTTCACTGACGCCACAGGCACTGCCTCCTAGGTAGTGTAGAAAACCGACCCATCACATCGATTTAAAGAGTAAGAGATGGAACTGCATACTACTGAGAAGTCCCTCTACGGTTGGGGCCGCACGGCGGCGACAACCGCCCATGTTTTATCCACCCCGGACGTCGACGTCATTAAGACTGCCGTCGCCCAGGTGGCCGAGGATAACGCTGATAAGCCTTCCCACCTGCGCCGCGGCGTCATCGCCCGCGGTATGGGCCGCTCCTACGGTGACCCCGCGCAGAACGCCGGCGGCCTCGTCATCGACATGCAACCGCTCAACAACATCCACTCCATCGACCCGGAGTCGGGCATCGTCGACGTCGACGGTGGCGTCACCCTCGACCAGCTCATGAAGGCTGCCCTGCCCTATGGGCTGTGGGTTCCAGTTCTGCCGGGCACCCGCCAGGTCACCATCGGTGGTGCTATCGGCCCGGATATCCACGGCAAGAACCACCACTCCGCCGGTTCTTTCGGTGACCACGTCGCCTCGATGGAGCTGCTCGTGGCAGACGGCCGCGTGCTGCACCTGACCCCGGAAGGTGAAAACAGCGATCTTTTCTGGGCCACCGTCGGCGGCATGGGCCTGACCGGCATCATCCTGCGCGCCAAGATCAAGATGACGAAGACGGAAACCGCCTACTTCATCGCGGATACCGACCGCACGGATAACCTCGAGGAAACCATCGCCTTCCACTCCGATGGATCGGAGCACAATTACACCTATTCCTCCGCGTGGTTCGACGTCATCTCCCCAGAGCCGAAACTGGGCCGCTCCACCATTTCCCGCGGCTCCCTGGCCACGCTAGAGCAGCTGGAGGAGCTGAACCCGAAGCTGGCGAAAGATCCGCTGAAGTTCAATGCCCCGCAGCTGATGACCGTTCCGGATATCTTCCCGAACTTCACCATGAACAAGCTCTCGCTCATGGCTATCGGCGAGGCCTACTACCTCATGGGCGCCCCGGCCCGTAACCAGGTCAAGAACCTCACGCAGTTCTACCAGCCGCTGGATCTCATCGGCGAGTGGAACCGCGGCTACGGCTCCAACGGCTTCCTGCAGTACCAGTTCGTGGTGCCGACCGACGCCGTCGAGCCCTTCAAGGACATCATCCGGGACATGCAGCGCTCCGGCCACTACTCCGCGCTCAACGTGTTCAAGCTCTTCGGCCCGGGTAACAAGGCCCCGCTGTCCTACCCGATGCCGGGCTGGAATGTCTGCGTAGACTTCCCCATCAAGCCGGGCCTGGGCACCTTCCTCGACGATCTGGACAAGCGCGTCATGGAATTTGGTGGCCGCCTCTACCTGGCCAAGGAGTCCCGCACCTCGGCGGAGAACTTCCACAAGATGTACCCGGGCCTCGAGGGATGGCTCAAGACCCGCAACAACATCGACCCGACCGGCGTCTTCGCCTCCGATATGTCCCGCCGCCTCGAGCTGCACTAGAAAGGATTAACCTCATGCTGAATGCAGTAGGCCAAGCACAACACATCCTCCTTCTCGGCGGCACCTCCGAGATCGGCCTCGGCATCGTCGAGGAATTCCTCGAGCGCGGTCCGGCCAAGGTCACCTTGGCTGCTCGTGCCGACTCCCCGCGTATCGCGGAGGCCCGCGCCACCATCGAGTCCCGCGGCGGCGACGTTGAGGTCCTAGACTTTGACGCGACTGACTTCGAGGGCCACCCGGACGTCGTCCAGCGCGCGTTTGAGCGCGGCGATGTCGACGTCGCCATCATCGCCTTCGGCACCCTCGGTGACCAGGAGGAACTCTGGCAGGACCAGGCCAAGGCAGTTGCCTCGGCCCAGACTAACTTCACCGCACCGGTCTCCCTCGGAGTCTTACTCGGCCAGAAGTTCCAGCAGCAGGGCCACGGCACCATCGTGGCGCTGTCCTCCGTCGCCGGCATGCGCGTGCGCCGCTCCAACTTTGTCTACGGCGCCTCCAAGGCCGGCGTGGACGGCTTCTTCATCAACCTCGGCGAGGCCCTGCGCGGCTCCGGCGCCAAAGTGCTGGTGGTTCGCCCGGGCCAGGTGCGCACCAAGATGTCGGCGGGAGCCGGCGAGGCACCACTGACCGTTAACGTCTCCGACGTAGCCAAGGCCACCGTCAAGGCAGTGCTCGACGGCAAGCAGTCCATCTTCGTGCACCCGCTCTTTGAGTACGTGTCCTTGGGATTCAAGTTCATCCCGCAGGCGATCTTCCGGAAGCTGCCTTTCTAAAGTTCCGCTATGTCCACGGCGTGTGGGAGACTAAGTGCATGACTGAGTCTCCCGCCACGTCGTCTATCTCCCCCACCGTGGAATATAACGTCGACCGCTTGCCGCGTCGCGCCACTCTCGTGGGAATGGCCGCTGCCGCTGTAGGTGGTGGCCTTATCACGCTCATTGGTTTCTTCGTCTTCAAGACGGTCTCCCTTCCGGCGTTCAGCACGTCGATGGTGACCCGCGCATTGAGCACTGCGGGAACTGCGCTCACCGTTCTCCTGGTGGGCGCGTTATGCGTGTGGTGGGTGATTGGTACCTCCCCGCGCCCCCGCTGGCGGACGTGGCTCACCACCGCTGTGTGCTATATCTCCCCAGCGCTGCTCACGCTCACCAGCATCGGTCTGCCCCTTTCGGCCTCCCGCCTGTGGCTCGACGGCGTCCAGGTAGACCAGGTCTTCCGCACCCAATTCCTGACCCGCGCCACGGAGGCCAGCTCTTATGCGGACATGAACTACGAGGGACTGCCCACCTTCTACCCACTGGGCTGGTTCTGGATGGGCGGGCGGCTAGCCAACCTCCTCAACATGCCTGGCTGGGAGGTATACCAACCATGGAGCCTCATCTCCTTGGCCGTGTCCGGGTGCATCCTGGTTCCCTTGTGGCAACGGCTGTCCGGTTCCCTTCCGGTTGCCGCCGCCATTGCCCTCACCACCACAGCGGTGACGTTGGCCATCGGCGCTGAGGAGCCGTATTCCGCGGTCATCGCCATGGGGGTGCCGGCCGTGGCCGTGCTGTGCTCGCATGCTTTCCACAACTCCTCCTGGTTCTCCACCGCCGGAATTGCCATCTACCTGGGAGTTTCCGCCTGCTTCTACACGCTCTATACCGGTGCCGTGGCATTGACCATCGTCAGTCTCATTGCGCTCGTCACCTGCATGGCCGAACGTACATGGACTCCCCTGATACACCTCGCCACTATCGCGGCCGGTTCTCTGGCCATCGCCGCGATCGCCTGGGCGCCATACCTGCGCGCGGTTCTGCATGCCACCGCCCCGCTGGAATCCACCGCGCAGCATTACCTGCCGGAGGAGGGCACCCAGATCCCGGCCCCCTTCCTCTCCTTATCCGTCATCGGCATTCTCAGCCTCATCGGCTTGATCTACCTCGTCCTACGCATAGACGAACCCGACATCAAGTCAATGGGCACCGCGATCGTCGGCACCTACCTGTGGATCTTGGCTTCTATGGTCATGACCCTCGCCGGCAGCACGCTGCTGGGCTTCCGCCTCGAGCTGATCGTCGCGGTGCTCTTTGCCACTGCCGGCATCCTCGCGCTGGCCGACGTCCGCCTCATGGGCCTGCCCACGCTCTACCCGGCGCGCTTCACCGAGACCACGAGCAGGCGCATAACCTTGGTATTCGCCATCATCATGGGCCTTGGCGGTATCTACTATGCCCAGCAGATCCCGGCGACGAACGTGACCGCCCTGGACCACGCCTATACCGATACCGACGGCTACGGTGAGCGCGCGGACCGCTACACCAGCGATTCCTCCGCCAACTACGCCAAGATCCGCGAGTTCATCGACTCCCAGGGCTACGACGCCACCGACACGGTTGTCCTGACGGATGAAAAGCTCTTCATGGCGTATAACCCCTACTACGGGTTCAACGCCTTCACCAGCAACTACGCCAACCCGCTGGGAGAGTTCAGCACCCGCAACCTGCAAATCGAGGAGTGGGCCTCTAAGTCCTGGGAACAAACTCCGGAGGAGTTCGCGCAGTCTCTCGAGTCTGCGCCGTGGCGCGGGCCGGACGTCCTCATCTTCCGCGGCGACATGGAAGAACCCGGTGATGGTTACAAGACGCACTTGGCAGAAGACATCTACCCCAACCAGCCCAACGTGCGCTACCGCGCGGTGTTCTTCAACCCGGAAGTCTTTGAGAAGGGCTGGGAAGTCAAACAAATCGGCCCCTTCGTCGTCGCGGCCAGATCTTAAAAAGGCACGTCGGTGACGTACACTGATCGCCGTGTCAGATCGGAATACCTCTTCACTGCGAGCACCGCAATCGCTGCGGCTCACCGCCATCATCGCTGGACTCATCGGGTTCCTCTGCTTTGTGGCCACGCCGCTGCTGCCGGTGAACCAAACCCAGTCCTCCTTCGATTGGCCCCAGCAGGGCTCCCTGCAATCCATCAACGCCCCGCTCATCTCGGTGGCGCCGGAAGAAATTGACGCAGAGATCCCGCTGAGCGCCGTCGACAAGCTGCGCGATGGCCAGGACCTGCTCTACGGCACCGTGCCCCCGGAGTCCAAGAAGGCCTCCAACCGCGGCATGTTTGTCCGTGCCGGCGAGGGCGGTCTCTCGGTCACCAGCCTCGATGAGGTCATTTTCTCGCTCACGGCCGAGCAAGTGGCGAAGCTGCCTGACGACGCCACCCTCCGCATCCAGTCCACCGGCGACGGCACCACGGTGACCCTGAGCAAGCACAAGAAAACTTCCGATGAGGATCTGCGCCCGCAGGTCACCGGCGTCTACACCGAAATCGACGACACCCCAGAAAACCTCACAGAGCTGGGCGATGACCTCCGTATCCACGTCGAGATCAACTCGCGCTTCACCTCCTCCCCGACACCGCTCAAGCTCATCGCCATGTGGCTGGGCTTGGCCATGGTGGTCATCAGCCTGGTGTGTTTGTGGCGAATTGACCGCCTCGATGGCAAACGTTTCGGCTTCATGCCCGAGACCTGGAAGCAGATCCGCCCGCTCGATGGCGTCGTGGCTGCCGTACTCGGCTGGTGGTATATCTTCGGCGCCAACACCTCCGATGATGGCTTCATCCTCACCATGGGCCGCGTTTCCGATCACGCGACCTACATGGCGAACTACTACCGCTGGTACGGCGTCCCCGAGGCCCCGTTCGGTGCTCCCTACTACGACCTCGTAGCATGGCTGGCGCAATTCTCCAGCGCCTCCATCATCGTGCGCCTGCCCTCCCTCATCTCGGCGCTCATCATCTGGTTCGTGTTGTCGCGCGAGATGCTCCCGCGCTTCGGTGCCCGCGTCAACGAGCGCCGCTTGGCGCACTGGACCGCGGCCTTCATGTTCTTGGCTTTCTGGCTGCCGTATAACAACGGCATCCGCCCGGAACCCATCGTGGCCCTCGGCGTCATGCTGACGTGGGCCTCCTTTGAGCGCGCCATCTCCAACCAGCGCCTCCTACCAGCGGCCGTGGGCACCATCATCGCCGCCATTACCCTGGCCGCAGGCCCCACTGGTCTTACCGCGGTGGGCATCTTCCTGGTCTGCCTGCCCGCGCTGTTCCGCATCATGGGCACGCGCGCTTCCCAGGTCGGCTGGACAGCCCTCATCGCCCCGTTCCTGGCCTGCGGCACTGCGGTCATGGTTGCCGCCTTCGGGGATCAAACGTTAGCGTCCGTGCTCGAGTCCACTCGCGTTCGTTCCGCGGTCGGCCCGTCCCTGCCGTGGTACTCGGAGTTCGTGCGCTACTCCACGCTGTTTGAGCCCTCCGTGGATGGCTCCCTGACGCGCCGATTCGCCATGTTCACCATGCTCTTCTGCCTGGCGCTCATTATCTACGCTTTCATTAAGGACCACCGCGTCGTGGGCGCGGAGGCAGATCCCACCAAGCGCCTGCTAGCCATCATGGCGCTGTCGGCCTTCTTCCTCATGTTCACGCCGACGAAGTGGACGCACCACTTCGGCATCTACGCCGGTGTCGCCGGCGTTATCGCCGCGCTCGGCTCGGTGGTCCTTTCCCAGATCGCCATGCGCTCCCCGCGCGCCCGGACCTTCTCCATCGCCGCGGTGATTTTCCTCATGGCCATCTCCCTGGGCGGCTGGAACGCCTGGTGGTACGTGTCTTCCTTCGGCATCCCGTGGTGGGACCGCACGGTGCAATTCAAGGCTATTGAGGCAAATACCGTGGTGCTCGCCATCGGCATGGTGGTGCTGGCGATTGGCCTCTACCAATCACTTACTCACAACAGCCGGAAGGCTGAAGTGTCCCGCTGGGCAGGCGCCATGTCCGCACCAATCGCAGTGGCCTGCATCCTCATCGTCGCCTTCTCCTGCGCCTCCTTTGCCAAGGGCTACGTGGCCCAGGCGGATTCTTACTCCGTGGGCAAGGGCAACCTGGCCTCCCTACGCGGCGATGTCTGCTCGCTCGCGGATGCCACGCTGGTGGAAACCAACACCAACGACGCTTTCCTCACTCCGGTTACAGGCGAATTCAAAGACTCCCTGGTGGATCCGAAGGAAGACAATTTCGGCTTCGGCCCGAACATGATCAAGGAGGATATTGAACCGGAGAACCTCAACTCGGCGTCGGTAGGCGCCATTGCCAACACCACCGGTGATTCCTCTGCTTCTTCTAACGAGCAAAAGGAGCTCACCGAGACCGAGGAGAAGGCCACCGAGGTCACCGACTCTTCCGCCGGCGGCGTGCGCGGAACCTTGGGCGTCAACGGCTCCGAGATGCACCTGCCCTTCAACCTGGATTACACGAAGGTCCCGGTCATGGGCTCCTACGATGAGTCGCAGCGCTCCACCGCCACCATCACCACGCAGTGGTACAACCTGCCGGAATCCTCAGAAAACTCCCCCATCCTCTCGGTTTCTGCCGCCGGCAAGATTTACCACCACGACGTCAACGGCGTGGAGCAGGAGGGCACCGAGCTCACCCTGGAGTACGGCACCCTCAAGGACGGCAAGGTCACCAACAAGGGTGAGGCCGAGCTTTCCGACGTCGGTGCTACCCCCAAGTGGCGCAACCTGCGAATCGAACTGGACAAGATCCCCGACGAGGCCAACGTCGTGCGCCTCGTTGCGGTAGACGATTCCACCGATGAGGATGATTGGATGGCGTTTACCCCGCCGCGCGTGCCGGAGCTTGCCACCATCAACTCGCAATTCGATTCCTCCACCCCGGCACTCCTTGACTGGTCCGTCGCTCTGCAGTTCCCCTGCCAGCGCACCTTTGACCACTACGCCGGGGTAACCGAAATTCCGGAGTTCCGCATTCTTCCCGACGCCGCCGCGCAAACTTCCCTCACGGACTTCCAGTCCTTCTCCGGTGGTGGCGCGCTGGCAACCGCGGAGGCAGTGAACTACTCCTATGAGATCCCGAGCTACCTCAACAACGATTGGGCGCGCGACTGGGGATCCATTGAAAAGTACGAGCTGCGCACCAACTCCCAAGGCGAGGCCCCGCTGGAGGCGGAGATCGACCAAGAAATCATTCAGCGCTCCGGCTGGTGGAAGAACTCTGAGATGAAGATTCGCCCAGAGGGCGAGCAGTAAGGCTAGAGGAACTTGGCAGCGTCACGCACCCGCTGGCGCGCCACGGCCGGGGTAGAAATGCGGTGCATCGACACGTACTCCGCGGTCTGTGCACCGGGAATCTCCACGCGCTCAGCAATCTCGTCCTGTACTGCGGTCTGGACCAAGATGTCGGAATACAGGCCCGGCAGCTTCTCAACATCAAGAACATAGTGGCCGCGGATCTCCTCCGGGAGCTTGGCCAACGCACCGAAGTCGGGGAAGGTGAGGAGGAGGGCGTCGGCAGGCACCAGCGCTGCGAGCGCGCCACCGGAGGAATAGCCCCACACCGTCACGCGCTCTGCCCCCTGGGCGCGCGCATAATCGACGGCCGCTTGAACCGACTGAACCATCTGCGCCACGGTGTGCTCGGGCGCCAACGGATAATCCACATCAATGATCGTGGTCCCCGACAGCTGCGCCGCAGCAGCCACTTCGGGCCGCCACTGCATCTCTAGCGCCTTGCCGTCACCGCGCCACCAACCACCGGAGTGCAGCGAGACTGCCCAACGGCCATTCTGTTCCGAGGGAACAAAGATCGCTCCGACCTCAGATTCCTCAACACGCACCCCCTCCGTGAAGGCAGTACCAGGCAGCGAGTGATCCACCGCGGAACCCAGCACCATCATCGAGGCCTGCACGATGCGATCCGGCAGCAGCGCACAGTAGCGGTCCGCCTCCGGCGAACCTCCACCTGCCCACGGCGGGCGGAAGTCCGGCAGCGGGTAGTGCACCTCCATGTAGGAGGAGAGTTGCTCGAGCTGTTTTTCCGGACTTAGTTGGTAGTCACTCATGGACCCAAGGGTACTACCAGATGATGACGCGCTCCTCTGGGACCAATCCATCCTCGACATCAAAAGCCTCGTAGAACTCGTCAATGTTCTCGGCGATGATGTTGCAGCGGAACTCCGCCGGCGAGTGCGGGTCAATAGCCAAGTACTGCGTAGCCATCTCCGGACGAATAGCAGTACGCCACACGCGCGCCCACGCCAGGAAGAAGCGCTGCAGACCGGTGTACTCGTGCTCTGCCAATTCAGGCTCAGCACCTTCTGCCTCAAAGGGCGCGACCTGACCGTTGATGTCCAGGCCCTTGTCGGCGCAGTAGTTCTTGTAGGCCACCACGGCAATGCCCAATCCGCCCAGGTCACCGATGTTCTCACCCAGAGTGAAGCTGCCGTTGACGCCTGCGGAATCAGTGCCCTCCAGTACCTTGGGCACCTGGCCTTGGAACTGATCCACCAGCTTCGCGGTCAACTTCTCGAAGGCCGCGCGGTCCTCATCCGTCCACCAAGAGTTGAGGTTGCCCTGGCCGTCATACTGCGAGCCCTGATCATCAAAGCCATGCCCAATCTCGTGGCCAATCACCGCGCCGATAGCGCCGAAGTTCTCCGCGGCATCAGCTTCTGGGTTATAGAACGGCGGGCGCAAAATAGCCGCCGGGAAGGTGATGTCATTGACCACCGGATTATAAAAAGCATTCACCGTCTGCGGGGTGGAGAACCATTCATCGCGGTCCGCCGGCTTGCCAATCTTGGCCAACTCATAATCGTGGTTCCACGCGTTGCCTGCGCGCACATTGGCCACCAAGTCCGCACCCTTCGGCGAAAACTCCAGGTCAGAGTAGTCGCGCCACGTATCCGGGTACCCAATCTTGGCCTTGAACTGGGAGAGCTTTTCCAGCGCGCGCTCGCGGGTAGCCGAGGTCATCCACTCCAGCTGCGAAATCCTCTCGCGGTAGGCGGCGGTAAGGTACTCCACCAGCTCATCCATCTCGGACTTCGAGGACGGCGGGAAGTGCTTGTCCACGAAGACCTTGCCGATTTCCTGGCCCACCATGTTTTCCGCCAACCCGACGGCGCGCTTCCAACGTGCACGCTGTTCAGTAGCACCCGAGAGCTTAGTTCCATAGAACTCGAAGTTCTTCTTACCGATCTCCTCGGTGAGGTAGGGGGCACGCGACAACAGAATGTGCCACGTAGCCCACAGCTGCCAATCCGCCATACGGCCGGCGGTGAACAGGCCCTCGAGGTGCTCAAAGTAGGACGGCATCATGGCCACCACGCGGTGCTCCGGCAGTCCCCCACCCTGCAGGATGGCGCGGGTGATGTTGGGCAGCTTGGCGACGTCCACCGGGTTATACGTCTTTACCGCATCACGGGAGGCCACCACATCCCAGTGCCCTGCCGCAATTTCCTTCTCCAGGTTCACGATGCGGGTCGCAGCGACCTCCGCGCCCAGCCCGAAGAGGCGAGCGGGATCTAAGAATCCCAGCATCGCCGCAACGTGCTTCTCGTAGTCAGCGAGCGTCTGCGCGTGAGCGTCCTCGCGGTAATAAGCCTCATCCGGCAGACCTAAACCAGACTGAATAATGTAGGCCACCGCGTCCTCAGAGCCGGAGTCTTTTTCTACCCAGAAGGTCACTGGGGCACCAACGCCCTCGCGCTCCAGAACACCCAGGTTGTGCGCCAGTTCCTCGGGGTCAGCGGCGACTAGCTTGTCTAGGTCAGCTGCCAAGGGATCGGTACCCGCAGCATTAACTCCCTCCGTATCCATATGGGAGGCGTATAGGGTTCCTGGCCGGCCAGAATCCTCCTTGACGATATCATGGACGAGTTCCTCGGCTTCGTCGCGCAGCGCGTGGAAGGTGCCGTCGACACCGCGATCATCGGGGATAACGTGGGACTCAATCCATGGGCCATTAACAAATTGATACAGATCCTTCATGCACTTCACTCTATGTCAGAAGCACGCGTTAGTGTGGTGTGCATGACTTCTTATCGTTTTCCTCCGGCGAAGATGACGGGACCTTTCTTCGCCGTGCTCGGGGCAACCTTGCTCGTCCTTGGGTTGCCCGCTGTGTTGAGCTTGGCCTTGCCGGAGCGTGAACCTGAAATGGAAGAAGTGGTGCTCGATGACCCTGAGTGGCGCCAGCCCATCGAGGGGCTTACGTGCAGCGTGAATCATGATTCCATGGCCAACCAGGCCTGGGACTGCGGCGATACCTTGGTCGAGGCCTATGTCACCGAAGGCGTCGAGGACGATGCGCTCGCCCTGCGCCGCGCCGTGCGCGCAACCAGCTTCGAGGGCATGCCGAAGAAAGAAGACGTTAAAGATGCCGGAGGCATTCTCACCCTTGAAACGGATGGCTTTATTCCGGTCTTCGCCTTCAGCGTGGCTAAAGGCGATCTCAACTATCAGATCGTCTTCTCCAATGGTGACCCGACCGACCTTGCCCAACAATTTATGGAGGCCTTCTGATGAGCAAAATCTTCCGCGTTACCTTGTGGATCATCATTGGTCTCTGCCTGCCGATTTCCCTGATTAATCTGCTCGGCATTTTCTTCGTGGCTCCTCTGCCGGGCCTCGTTAGCTTGATCCTCGGCGTCGGTTTCTTGGCGCTGGGCCTGTTCCTGTGGAGTCGCAGTCCGATGTGGGCAAGGCCGGGGAAAGGGTGGGCGTCGGCAAGCGTGCTCTGGGGAGCCGGCGCTGCTGTGACCTTGGCGCTGCTGTCAGCCTCCCCACTGACCGACCTCTCCGTGGGCCTGGGCTGGGAGGAATCCATGATGTCCTGGGCCGGTGCTTATCCGGAAGAATTTGCCAAGGCCCTCGGCGTGGTCTTCATCCTCCTCAGCTTCCGACAGCTCAACCGGCCTTGGCACGGCTTCATCGTCGGTGCCCTCGTGGGCTGGGGCTTCGAAGTCCTGGAAAACAGCCTGTACTCCGCGATGGGCGCACTGATGCACCCCACCTCAGACTGGATCGGCATGCTCCAGATGTGGGGCCTGCGCCTTGTTGCAGGCCCGTGCCTGCACATGTGCTTCTCTGCCATCGCAGGTTTTGGCATCGGCTGGGCTATCTACGCCGCGCATAAACCATGGTGGTGGCGCCTCGGCATTGGCGTGGGCGCGCTGTTTTTCTCCTTCTGTCTCCACTTCGCGTGGAACTACATGTGGGAGGAAACCTGGCAGCTCGTCACGCAGTATGTCCTCGTGGCGCTCATCATGTACCCGACGGTCATCTACCTGGGAATCCGCGCTCACCGCTTGGCCAAGACCGACGACACCTATTCGCATTCGCCGGGCGCCGCCAGCCTGCGGTGAACTAATCGAACTGTCCTTGCAGGACAGCCACCGCATCGAGCGGAGTCACATGATACGAAATGGGATTCTGGTTCGCACCGGCCATGAGCGCGTGGGCGCAGGAGTGACCCGCGCCCATCATGTGGCCGAGCTCGTGGGCTATAGTGCCTTGGAGCGCCTCTGGGTACTGAGCGTTAGCGGTCTTGATGAAGAGCATCCCATGGTCCGGGTAGGCCGTACCTTGGACGTAACCGTTCGGTTCCGGCTTGTAGATGATGGCGATGGTGTCTTCATCAGCCTCGGACGGCGCTACTTCCTTAAGCGAGGCCTTCCCGTCGAGCGCGTCGTTCCACTCAGCTACCGCGGCATCGAGCTGCTCGCGGTAGGGGAAATCATCCGCCACCTTGTACTTAAGGACCCCGCTCTGGAAGTAAGAAGGAACGGAATCGGCATCGCGCAGAATAGACGGATCCGGAACGGGCTTTCCTTCATTTGCCAACTTGGTAATGGTGGCACACGTGCCTGGGGAAATAAGCGAACGGGTTTGGTCGCTCTTCGCAGTCGCTGCTGGGGCAGCGCTCAAAGCTGCAACAGCAATGGTCAAAATGGACAACGTCTTGCGCATCAGAAATACCTTTCGGGCTAGCAACTGCTTCGTTGACAGCCGAGAATATATTGATTTCTTAGCAAGCGCAAAGGTACTTCTTAGCTTATTTCCTGGTTGGTCAGCACACCTGCGACGAGCTCGGCACAGCGCGCTTCAGTTCCGCACACGCCCTATCGCGCGCATCTTGGAGGGGCGTCGGCAAGCTCGGCGCCTGCGGAGAAACCTCCACCGCACCGAGAACATCCGTCGTGAGATCCGCCGGGGAACCATAGGTATTAGCCGCCACACTATAGCCCGGACCAAAAGAGGCACTCGCGTGAACTTGGCGGCCATCCGACCACCCAAATTTCGTGCCGATGATGCCCGGGATTCGTGCGGTGCCAAAGTCCTGGCGGTAACCGTCGGCCGCTGCGGGCGCTGCCGTCGCCATGCCCTTCGTGATCGGCGCGGCAACCGGATCGCCAGAAATCACCCCGATGAAGCGCGTGAGATCCTCCGTCGACGTCGTGACATTTCCCCAGTAGCCGTTGTGGTGGGTCTCCCCCAGCTGATACTCACCGATGATGGAGGGAATCGCCTGCGGATATTTCCGCTCTAAGTCGCTGGCAGTTCCGTCCTCAGAGAAACGAATCATGTTCTCCACGCGGGCTTTATCCTCCGGCGCGCCGTACTTCAGCACCCACATGCCGAGGTATAGCTTGGCCAGGGATAGCGCGGGGCGGGACTCGTGACCATTTCCGGTAGAGACCGAGTTTCCGTCGGCATAACGCACGGTCATCTCGGTGCGTGGTGGGACCTTTTCAGGATCGAACGTCAGGGCATGGGCGGGTGGCGCGGTGAGAGCCGCAAGAGCAAGGCCAACGATGAGCGGGGTAGGTTTCAGCACGTGCATAGATTAACTCAAGTCACAATTTTAACAACCCCTAGTGAGGGCGCATTAACCAAACATACGTCCCACTCCAGGGGACTTCCGCGCGGCCCGCATCGAGCGGGAGACCGACTGAAACCACACCTCGCCAGCATCTGCCACCTCAGTTGCCTCCCCTTTAACAACTTTTCTTCCGGGGTAGACATCGTCGAGGGTGTGGCATAAACTCGTTTTTCGAAAGGGGTTTCGAACAGTGGGGGTTCGGATCCTCTCAGTAATTCACTTAAGAAAGAGGGGGGTTGCGCGTTTCGTGTCTTCCACTACAGACGTTGTTAATGCGTCCTATTTTTCTCATTCCAATCCGAATGATCCGGTCTGCGTGGCAGGTCAAGGCGTACGCCGGGCAGACTATGAATTCTGGTCCAGCGTTCTTCCCGCACTTGACGAGGACGCCGATACGGCCTGCATGCGCCTTGGGATAAAGACCGGTAAATCTGCTGGCGCGGTAGCCCGCATTATCATGGGCCTTCACCGCCTTACCGAGCTTCCTCAAGTAAAGGCTCTGCAAGATGCCAACCATTTGCTGGATTTAGCGGCTTTGATTGCCATCGATCAGGTGATGGCTAAACTAGGCCAGCCTTCAAAGGAGGTGGTCGCCGCAATTGATGCCTCATTAGCTCGGTGGTTTACCCCGACTAAGCCAAATCAGGTCTTTCCCACCACCGCGCAGATTCGCCGCCGGATACGCGACCTCGTCAAGGTTCATGATGACTCCATCGCCGTGGAAGATAAGCGCCCAAAGAATCGGTACTCCATGATGACCCGTGCCCAGCGCGCCACCCTAGAACTCGAGGTAGACAGCAGCGTCGGAATCATCATCCATGAAGCAATTAAGGCAGCAGCCGAAAAGCATGAGGTGTCCATGGCGGAAGCGCTGATCCTCCTCACTACCGGAAAGGTGGAGCCAGAAGCTGCCCGAGTAGTGCTCCACACATATAAAGCCGACGATGTAGAGGACGCCCCGGTGTACGTGGAAGGACATGGCTGGCAAGTGGGAGACATCCCGGCTCAATCCACAACGGTGAGAGATTTGAGCACCAAGCCGGAGGCCTCTAAGAGCTACGGACCAGCCACGATGGTTCGCAAATACGTTGAAGGCCGCGATGGCACCTGCCGTGCCGCTGGTTGCGGAATGCCGGCGTGGTTGTGTCAGTTAGACCACCGGATTAACTACGCCGATGGTGGGCCAACGCATCCGGACAACATGGTGGCGTTGTGCCAGCACCACCACAATATGAAAACCGATGGACGGGCCTTTTATATCTTGGACCCGGATACCGGGGATGTGGTCTGGCTTTTTGAGGACGGAACTTGGGCAATCACAGAGCCTTCTGGGCCGCTGGCTCCTAAGCGAAAGCGCTGGGCACGGACCATTGCACAAGATATTGAAGGATATCGCACCAGGAAGCATCGCGAGGCTCAGGAGCTTAAAGCCGAGCTAGACAAAGAACAACGAGAAGCCGCACGCCAAACAGAAAAGGCGAAGAACAAGAAATCTGAAGGCGGTGAAGAAATCCCCTTCTAGGAAGGATCCGTCGTTTACAACGACGAATGGGATAGCCCTTCTACCCCATATCCACTAGGAGCACTCCGCCAATGATCAGCGCGACCCCTAAACCCTTAAGCCAGGTGAAAGGCTCACGGAAAAACATGAAGGAGAAAAGAGCAGTAAGCGCCACGCCACAGGCAGTCCAGATTCCATAGGCCACACCTAGCGGTATGCCCTGCCGGAGAGCCAACGACAAGAAAACATAGGAGGACACATAGGCCACGACGACCCACGCTACCCACGCCTTCTGCCCATGAACGGCCAGCATACGCAGGCCCAATGTACCGGCGACTTCGATAAGAATGGCAAGGGATAACCAGATCATGTCTCCACTTCCACGAGCGTTGTTTTCGGCGCCCGGCCGCCCATCTCCACGCAAACTACGCCGGCGATGATGCAGCCCATGCCCACCATCATGAGCGGCGTGAGCTGTTCGCCAAAGAGGTATGCGGACAGCCCCGCAGTAAGCACCACTCCGGTTGCACCCCAGATGCCATAGGCCGCACCCACGTGCATGCCGCAGCGCAACACTTGGTGCAGGGCGGAAAAAGCGACGACGTAGCCCGCCACCACCACGACATAGACGGCGGGGTGCTCCAGCGCCACCTTGAGGCATAAAGTCGCGACCACTTCACTGACGATGGCGATGCTCAAAAGGAGCCAAGCGCGCACTTTCACCCTCCCAGATCCGCCGCATCCAGACCGCACTCCGAGAGGATCACGCGGTCCCCACGGTGTGGGATGCCTTCTTCATCCCAATGGGCTTGGGCGGCCGAGGTGTGGGCGCGGCCAGTGCTGTTGACCACCCGCCACCAGGGAAGATCTGCGCTTTTCGACATTACCCAGCCCACATATCGCGCGCCGACTCCCACCACTTTGGCGATCTCTCCGTAGGTGGAGACATTGCCAGCTGGAATGCGGAGAACGACCTCCGTAACCCTAGAGCTCGATGGGTTCTTCGGGGGCATCCTCAACCTCACACAAGGTGAGCGCCGCACCCGTCGTGTCCTCAATCAGACACAGGCGGCCGAATGGGGAATCGTGGGGCTCACGAATGATCTTTCCGCCGTTATCAATCACAGCCTTAGCTGCCTGGTCAATGTCCCGCACGCCCAGGTAGGTTTGCCAGAAACTCGGCAAGCCCTCGGCATGCCAAAATCCGGCGAAGGCAGCGCCTTCTTCCTCCGCTACTGCGTAATGCTCATCACCACGGATTTCCCAGTTGAAGAGCTCGCCATAAAAGTCCAGCGCTGAGTGGAAATTCGCCGAAACCGTCAGCTCATGCCACACCGGAGTACCCGGCTCTCCGCCGGCGACGAAGCGGTCGAGCTCCGGCTGCGTCAAACCAAACATGGCACCGGAATTGTCTAGAACGAGCGCCAGCGGAGCACCGAGAGCGAGGATCTTGCCGCCGAGTTGTTCTACCCGGGCGCAATCCGCTTCCAAGTCGCGGGAGAGGAAGTAGGTGGCCCAGGTGTCTTGGCCTGGGACAATCTCCGCGATGGGAAGGCCCTGCAGTCGGGCAATGCCGTCTTCGAATTCCCAACCCAACACGGCCGAGTAAAACTTTTCGGAGGCCTTCACATCAGAGCTGGCCAGAGTAATCCAGTAGGGCATTCCTACTTCTGCTTCAAAAGCGGGCATTAGAGGTTCCTCCACTTCTCCGGGTCGAAGTCATCATCGGCGGTGGCCTCATCAAAATAATCGTCGTCGTCTTCGACGACGCGGGCGCAGGTGTCGGAGACACAGATGACGTCGCCAAGCGCGAGCGTTGCACCGCGCTGCTTAGTGACTTCCCCATTGACGGTGACCTGGCCCTGCTCGATGAGTTCTTTGGCCTCACCCCCGGTTGCGACCAAGGAGGCCAGTTTGAGGAACTGGCCGAGCTTGATGGATTCTCCCTTAATTGAGACTTCTAGCATGCTGACCAGCATACCCAGCGGCTGCACTGAGCAGTCCCTCCACCAGAATGATGACGCCAAGCAGGGCAAACACTACGCCACTAAAGATATCGACACTGGCGGAGTTCTTCGCCATCCACTTCGACACCGCACGAGTACACAGCGCGACACCAACAAAAATAATGAGGCTTTCTATAACCAACACAGAACCAACCGTGGCATTGGCGCTCAAGCCCATGTCCGGATCGATAAAATTGGCAAAGATAGCGCCGAAGAAGATCAGAACCTTGGGGTTGGAAAGGTCGCTGACTAGGCCCATGCGATACGCCGTGCCGAGTCTGATGATGCCGTCCGGGGTGAACCCGCGCGGTTGGGGATTCATAGTTGCCGGAGCACGGCGCTCTTTGATGCCACCGCTGATGGCAGAAAAAGCCATCCACAGCAGATAGCTGCCGCCGGCAACCTGCAGCGCCACTAGGATTTCCGGATGCGCCGAAATCAATGCGGTCAGCCCCGCTAGCGAAGCAACGGTCCACATCATCAAGCCGGTGGTGCTACCGATTGCGGCCCACACCGCCGCGCGCGTAGAGCGTGCACCCAAACGAATAATC
The DNA here is from genome assembly GCF_001808895.1 of Corynebacterium sp. HMSC070E08. NCBI lineage: Bacteria > Bacillati > Actinomycetota > Actinomycetes > Mycobacteriales > Corynebacteriaceae > Corynebacterium > Corynebacterium sp. HMSC070E08. Next base: position 39,694 of record NZ_KV794747.1, on the reverse strand, counting down.
TGCACCACGTCTGGTCCCGGCGAGGCCATCGCCGCAAACCACACACCCATTAAGGCCACTATGGCGCTGAATGCCATCTAACACCCCCATTACTCACATGCATTGTTGCTAACGCATGCCACTATAAGAGGCGTCTCACCTGCAGCGAAACAGGTAATTTAGCTTTGCGTGCGCGGCTTAATGGTCATGGTGTCAATGTTGACGTGCTCCGGCAGCGAGGCCACCCAGCGAACCGCCTCAGCGATGTCTTCTGCGGTGAGGTTGAGTTCGCCGTCATAAACAGCATTGGCACGCGATTTGTCGCCCCGAAAACGATTGAGGGAAAACTCTTCCGTGGCTACACGGCCCGGGTCGAGTTCGGTGACACGAACGCCGTGCTCCTCGATACGAAGTGCACGGGAAATCACGCGCACACCGTGCTTAGCGGCGTTGTAGCCGGAGCCGCCCTCGTAGACGTTCCACCCGGCAACGGAGCCCATGTTGATAATGAGTCCGCCCTGCAGCTTCGGCATGAGGGCTTGGATCATACGGACAGTGCCTAGGACGTTGACGTCGTACATCCACTGCCAGTCCTCTACGGTGGTCTCCACGAGAGGTTCCAAGCCCTTCGCGCCACCGGCGTTGTTGACCAAGAGGTCCACGCGGTCGAGGTGGGAGACGAACTCAGCCACGGACTCGTCCGAGGTTACGTCGAGGGCGTGCGCCTCGCCGCCGATGTCCTTCGCGAGGGCCTCAAGGCGCTCTACGCGACGCGCACCGACGACAACATGCCAACCGTCGGCCGCCAACGCTCTTGCCGACGCCTCCCCGATCCCCGACGATGCTCCTGTGACGACTGCTACCTTTTCCATGCGCCCTAGGATAGGACTTCTTCCAGCTCGGCGCAGATGTTTTCGACGATCCCGGCCTTGAAATCAGCCGGGGTGAAGGTGCCATCCTTCATGTCGGTATTCAGCGAGATATCCAGCTGGGTGCGCAGCTGCTTCATAGAGAAGTTCGCCATGATGAGGCGCCACGCCTCTACCGCGCGGATGCCGCCGCTGAAGCTGTAGCCCACATACGCAATCGGCTTGCCTACCCACTCGGCGCCGAGGGAATCGACGGCGTTCTTGAAAGCGCCCGGCACGGAGTGGTTGTACTCCGGGGTGACAAAGATATAGCCGTCGCAGGAATCGACAGCATCGGACCAAGCCTGCACCTGCGGATCCTCGTAATTCTTGTTTGCCGCCATAGGAATGACGGAGGTGGTGAGGATCGGAACGTCGAAGGCCTTGAGGTCAATGAGCTCGTAGTCCACGTCGCGCCCCTGAGCGAGGTCGGTGACCCACTGGGCGATGGCCAGTCCGGCGCGGTCGTCGCGGGTAGAGCCGAGGATGATGCCGATTTTCGCCATAAGGATGCCTTTCTTAATTTGTTAACACGTCAACGTCTGAGGGTACGCCGATATGTCGACGCAATCGACAAGTCATCCAGATATGTCGAAAATTCTGAAAAAAATCGACATATCTGCTCAACATGTCTATTCTTTTACCATGCCAACCTATAGCCCGGACACCCCCTACAATGAGCTTCCACCCCTCCCCCCTGCAGAAGTGGTGGAAACCGTTCCCGTGCTTAAGGCCATCATCGATGCTAAGGAAAAACTGGCTGAACTGCGTACGGCCTGCCAGCTCATCCCTAACCCGGAGATCATCACCTCAACGATTCCACTGCGTGAGGCTCGTGCTTCCTCCGAGATTGAGAACATCGTCACCACTAATGACGAGCTCTTCCGTGCGGCGTGGCACGTCGATGCCGAGCCGACTCCTGCCACCAAGGAGGCTCTTCGCTATAACGCCGCGCTCCACGCTGGACTTTCCTCACTATCGCAGCGACCTCTATCAGAAAAGACAGCAAAAATCGTATGCAGCACCCTTCTAGATACTCAGGCCGAGGTGCGTTCACTTCCGGGCACGTTTATCGGTAACCCTGTAACGAAGGAGAGGCTCTACACCCCACCTGAAGGAAGGGAGATTATCGAGGACCATCTCGCAGCGTGGGAGGACTATATATATTGCAGCCACGACGTTGATTCCCTTGTAAAGATGGCACTGCTTCACTATCAATTTGAAGCAATCCATCCTTTCTACGATGGCAATGGGCGCACTGGACGAATCCTTAACGTCCTCTACCTCATCCAAGAAGATCTTCTTGAGCTGCCGGTTTTGTACCTGTCCGGGTATATCGTCGGAAACAAAGCAGACTACTATCGCCATCTCAACGCTGTGACAGCTAAGGGAGCATGGGAAGACTGGCTTCTTTTTATGATCCGCGGCGTTCACGCAGCGGCTGCCGACGCCTCCTCGATGATTACCCAGCTTCGGGCTATCCAGGAAAACACTGCGCAACGAATACGTTCTGCGGGCGTGATTAACCATCCCCTCGAGATGGCCGAGCTCATTCTTATCAAGCCCTATGTACGCATTACTGACGTGGTAGAGACGGGCTTCGTCAAACGCCAAACCGCCAGCGCGTGGCTGGCGCATCTCGTAGATTTAGGAATCCTAGAAGAAATCCAACAAGGCCGCTCCAAGGTTTTCCTTCACCGTGCCGCTCTCGATGTTCTGACTCGAGACTAAGAGGAGGGAATAGGATGGCTGACATGCATCACCCAGACGAAGGATCCTTTGAACGCATGACCAGCGGGCAGTGGTTCATGCCCAGTGTCAACGAGGAGGTTAGCGCCGAACATCGACGCGGCTTCCTGCTGGCCAAGGAGCTCAATGAGCTGCAAAACACCAACCCAGAGCGCGCGAAGGAGATTTTGCGGGAACTGTTGTCGCCCGAGTCCGAGGTTCCCGGGCTGCACGTCCCGCTCAACTTGGAGTATGGCTGCAATGTGACCATCGGAAAGGGCGTCTTCATCAACTTTGGCGCGACGATCCTGGCGCAGGCGCCTGTAACCCTCGGAGACCGCGTCATGATCGGGCCGAATTGCTCGCTCATCACGGTGGGCCACCCCGTCAACGATCATGAGATGCGGGCGGAGGGCTGGGAGATTGCGAAGCCCATTAGCGTCGGGCGCAACACGTGGTTCGGCGCCAACGTCACGGTGCTGCCGGGCGTGACCATCGGCGAGGATTGTGTCGTTGGAGCGAACACACTGGTCACCACAGATATCCCGGATAGGTCACTGGTGCTGGGTCAACCCGGTCGTGTGGTGCGCACGCTGGAGGACAACGAAGATAGGTGGGAGCGCCAGGATCTCGATGTTTGATCTCAAGGCGATCGGCAAGGGGCTACCCGTCCTGGAGACCATCGATTCTCTGCCTTCCGCCGGTCACGTCGTAGTCCAGGCTCCGCCCGGCACGGGTAAGACCACGCTCGTTCCGCCGGCGCTGGCTAACCAAGTAGAGGGCAAGGTTCTCGTCACCGCGCCGCGCCGCGTAGCTGTGCGTGCTGCGGCAAACCGCCTTCAAGAGTTGTCAGGCCAGCGCATCGGCTATGCGGTGCGCGGTGATTCCCGCAAAGGCGCAGACGTCGAGTTTGTTACCCCAGGTGTTTTGTTGCGCCGCCTGCTGCGGGATCCGGAACTTGAAGGAATTTCCGCCGTAGCCATCGACGAGGTGCATGAACGCCAGCTCGATACTGACCTCGTACTCGGCATGTGCTTGGAGTTGGCGCAGCTCCGCGATGATTTTCGGGTCATTGCCATGTCCGCGACTGTCGACGCCTCCCGCTTCTCCCAGCTCATGGGAGGGGCGCCGATCCATTCCACTGAGGCCGTTACATATCCGCTCAACATCTCCTATGAACCGATTCCGGGGCGCGCTGCGGGAGATCGAGACTTTTGGAAAGGCGTGGCGAGGGTTGCCGCGCGGCAGCACGAGTCCACGCTGGTCTTTGTGCCGGGAGTTCGCGAGGTCAACCTGGTGTGTGATGCCTTGAGCGGCCACAACGTTTTTCCGCTCCATGGCCGCCAAACCACGCAGGAGCAGGACGCTGCGCTGTATACGCGAGAACAGCGCATCGTCGTCGCCACGTCCATCGCCGAATCTTCGCTGACCGTGCCGGGTGTGCGCACCGTCGTCGATGCTGGGTTGTCCCGCGTCCCCAAGCGGGATGCGCAGCGCGGGATGAGTGGGTTGGTGACGGTGTCGACGTCGAAAAGCAGCGCCGATCAACGCGCCGGACGTGCCGGGCGTGAGGCGCCGGGTACCGTCGTCCGCTGCTATTCACAGGAGGACTACCAGCACTTTTCTCCGCACGTGATTCCAGAGATTCTTTCCGCGGACCTCACGCAGGCGGCGCTGTTCATGGATTGTTGGGGCGCGGGACCGGACTTCCCGTTGCTTGATCAAGCACCGGCACCCGCGCTTGCCGACGCCCACCGCACCCTAGATCTGCTCAACGCTGGCGAAGAACTGGCGCTGCTGCCGACGCACCCACGGTGGGGCGCGGCACTGTTGAAGTACGGTGCGGGGGCGGCGCAGACGATTGCCCGCCTGGATGATTCGGATCCGAAGCGGCTTGCCCGCCTGGTGCCCAACAAAGGTCCGGTGGACCCAGGCGTGGTGGTCGCTACTGCCTTCCCGGAGTTCGTGGCTAAGCGCGTAGGTGACAAGGAGTATTTGTTGGCGAGTGGCACCCGCGCGCGGTTTCTCGAGGATGGTCACGAGTGGTTGGCGGTGGCTGAGGTGTCGTTGGCGCAATCTGGAAACGCCATCATTCGTGAAGCAGTGCCGATTGCGGAAAAAGACGCGCTCGAGATCATCGGCGTGACCGAAGAGACGCGGGCTTTTCTCGACGGCTCCAAAGTGCGGGGAATCCGTGTGCGTGCGGCAGGCGCCATCGTATTGTCGGAAACCCCAGTGAAGGTCTCCGGTGATGAGGCGGTGGAGGCACTACGCAACTCCGGACAGGGTTTAAACCTGTTTCACTTCAGCGAGAAGGCCCAGAACCTGCGGGAACGTATGCGGCACTTACACGCTGCATACGGTGAGCCATGGCCGGACGTGGACGGTGATGATCTGAGCTGGCTGGAGCCGGAGCTGTATGAACTGGCTTCCGGTAAGCGCCCAGACATGTATCCGGCGCTGCAGCGCCTGCTGCCGTGGCCCGAAGCTAGCCGCTTGGATGAGCTCGCGCCGGAACGGTTATCGGTTCCGTCCGGACGTGCTGCGAGGATCGATTGGTCCGGCGAGCGCCCAGTGGTCTCCATCAAGTTGCAGGAATGTTTCGGGTTGGCGGAGTCTCCCGAATACTGCGGCCATCGCGTGCAATTTCATCTGTTATCCCCCGCCGGCCGGCCACTTGCCGTCACCGATGATCTAGCGAGCTTCTGGTCTGGGCCCTATGCCGGGGTGCGCGCCGACATGCGCGGGCGCTATCCCAAGCACCCGTGGCCGGAGGATCCGTGGAATGCGGTAGCAACCGCAAAGACGAAGAACCGGATTTAACCCCACTGCTGCCAGGCCAGGTACACGCTCATCACCACGACGAGAGTGAGCAGTGCATAGCGGATGAGCTTCGCACCGCCGCCGAGCACTGTTCGCGCGCCCAGCTGCGCGCCGATGATATTTGCTGCTGCGAGAACAAGTGCTAGGCCCCATACCACGTGCCCGCCCACGATAAAGACCACGAGCGCGCCGACGTTGGTACATGTGTTGACCACCTTGGACATCGCGGCGGAGGTAAGGAAGTTCTGGGAAAAGATGGCGGTGAAGGCCATGATGAGGAACATGCCGGTGCCGGGCCCAAAAATACCGTCGTAAAAGGCAATGGCCGCCACGGCGGCTAACCCGGTCCACGTGCGCCAGCCGCCACGGATACCGTCCCCTTCGCCGCTGCCGAAGTCTGGGCGAAAGGCCACGAAAATGCCGACTGCCACCATGAGCACGATGATGACCGGCCGCATGACGTCCTTGTCCATGAGTGCGGCTGCTGCAGCGCCGAGCCCGGAACATAGGAGGGCGATAAGGCCCATACGGATGAGCTCGCCCTTCGGCGGGCGGACCTTCTTGACGAGCGTAACGGCAGCAGAGGCCGTTCCAGAGACCGCCGCCACCTTGTTCGTGGCCAGGGCGGTGGCGGGAGCAAGCTGGGGCGCGACCGCCAGAATGAGCGGAATAAGCACGAGCCCGCCGCCGCCAATGACGGCATCGATCCATCCGGCCACGGCAGCGCCAATGGTGAGAATCGTCCAACCGCTTAATCCGAAATCCATGTCCATCATTAAACTCGATTCCATGTCTGTTCGTACGAGATGGGTCATCGTGGCCCCGGGGTCTGCAGCACTCGGGGCATTGTTTAGCTACCTTCACGTACCCGCAGCCTGGATCCTCGGCGCCATCGTGGTCTCGGGAGCCATGGCCTTGACGACGGGCAAAGAACTCGCCGTTAATGAGCACTTTTATTCTGTCGCCCGCGGATTCATCGGAATGATGGCGGGCATACCTCTGACCTTAGTTCCTGCCTCCACCCTCATCGGCTTTGTGCCAGCCGCGGTGACGATGTCACTCATTACTGTTTTAATCGGCGTCGCTGGCGGTGTTCTGCTGCATCGTTCGCAGCCGAAGGATATTTCCTGGGAGACGGGTATTTTGTCGATGCTGCCGGGCGGGGCCTCCCTCATGCCGGCACTAGCTAGCGAGCTCGGCGCGGACTACCGCTACGTGGCGCTGACGCAATACCTGCGCCTTCTGGCGGTGTCGGTGTCGCTGCCGTTGGTGGTGTCGTTGTTGGATGCCCCCGCTGGTCACGGTGTCGACATGAGCGTCGACGGCGAGGCCACGTGGTGGGTAGTTCTGCTGACCCTCGCCATCGCTGTGGTTGGTGAACAGCTGGGCAAGCTGGTGCGTTTGCCCGCTGCTGCTGTATTGGGGCCGCTCATCGTGACGGTGCTGGTCGCGCAGGTTATTCCAGCCGGCCACACTCTGGAGCCGCTCTACGTGTTCAAGATCATGGCGTTTATGTCCATTGGCTGGGTCTGCGGTGGCGGGCTTTCAGTACCGGCACTGCGGGCCTTCGCCAAGCAGCTACCGGCGACGATCCTCTTCATCATTGTCGTGATCGGCGTGTGCGCGCTCACTGCTGTGCCTTTGACCACATGGCTGGACATAACCTACTTCGAGGCTTACCTCGCCACCTCACCCGGCGCGCTGGAGACGGTGCTTGCGCTGTCTGCGGAAGGAGGCGCGGGCCCAGCCGTGGTGGCCGTGCAGATTATCCGGCTCATCATCGTGCTGGTCATCGCCGGCTACCTGCCGCAGATTTTGCGGCTATTCCGCAAGCGCCGCTAGTGGAACCACCCACACTCCATCTGACCGTTGGAAAGCTGGTCCGCTGGGAATAACCACGATGAGAGCGGCCGGTGGCAAGGAGACCTTCTCTGCCACTCTTAACAAATGTGCCGCCGCGGCATCGACCTCGTTGTGCGAAAGTTTCGCTTCAAATCCCACCCACGAGCCATCCCTGAGTTCCACTATCGCGTCAATTTCTTCGCGGCCCTTCATATCCCGCAGATGGAAGACGCCTCGTGCCCTTAATGCTTGAGCATAAACGCGCAGATCGTGCACCAGTTGCGCCTCAAAGAGAATGCCCAAAGTCTCTAGATCACCAAGCAGTTTGTCTGGCCCAACCGCCAACAATGCAGCTGCCAAGCCAGGATCCGCGAGCTGACGCTTCGGCATCTGAACCATGGTTGTCTTAGATCTCGTCTTTGGTGACCACGCGGGCTGGTCTTCAACTAGGAACAAACGTGTAGCAAAATCATGAATAACGTTGACGGTTTCTGCTGCCGGCATAGGAGTAGCACTGCTGAGCTCGCCAATGCGTTTACGAATCGCTGCAGCGGTGGCCGGTTGAGCAACTAGCCCCGCGTAGGCGCGAAGAAAAGACTGGAAACGGCGCGGATCGCGGCGCGGACCCCCAAGTTCCGGGTAGTCGTGCTCGCTCATCTCCGTGAGGTAAGACTCCATCCCCTCTTGGGCATCTAGAGGATCAAGGTCGAAAAACTCTGGGAAGCCACCGGCAACGATCCAGCGGGCATAATCCGCCACGGTGGCGTCCGTCCCAGCCGTGGGATCCTGATTGCCGGAAATAATCGCGCCTAGTGATACGCGCTCAGCCAAATCTCCACGCTCTGCCAGGCTCAACGTACGCAACTGAATCGAGCGAATACGCCCAGCCCCCGAATGGCGGGTGGCATCGTCATCGGGTGTCGAGGAACCCGTGAGGAGGAACTGTCCCTTTTCTCGCGAGTCATCGACCGCATGACGCACTTCGTTCCAGATAGCAGGAACAACCTGCCATTCATCGATAAGCCGGGGCCGCGCCCCTTGAAGCCCTAGTGCCGGTTGCATGCGAGCAACGTTTGCTTCAGGAGTGTCACGGTCAAGCTGAATGACAGACTTAGCAAACTGGCGCGCCGTCGACGTTTTGCCGCTCGCGCGGGGGCCTTTCAGGAAGAGGGCTCCGGCAACGCGAAGGCCTCTTTCTACTTCTGCATCAACAATTCGCGGCAGGTACATACCAGGTACCCTAGTCCGAAACATGGATAAATTACAGAGTCACTAGTGGATAAATCCAAGAGTCAGGTGTGGATAAATCCAAGAGTCTGACAGCTAGTCCAGAATCGTCTCGCGCAGGATCGACATCGGCACTGAGCCCAGAGCCAATGCCTGGGAGTGGAAATCACGTACGTCCATCCCCTGTTCGACTGCGGCGTCGCGGGTCTGCTGCCACAGGCGCTGGCCCAAGGCATAAGACGGCGCCTGGCCCGGCCAGCCCAGGTAACGGGTGACCTCGAAGGAGAGGTTGGCATCGTCCATCGCGGTGTTCTCACGCATGAAGGTCTTGACGTGGGACTTGTCCCAGACACCGGACGCGGTGCACTCCGGCAACGCCTTGCCCAAGTGGAGTCCGATGTCCACCACGACGCGGGCGGCGCGGAAGCGTTGGGCGTCGAGAAGCCCCATGCGGAAGCCCGGATCATCCATGTATCCCAGCTCCGCCATGAGTGCCTCAGCGTACAGAGCCCAGCCCTCACCGTGGCCGGAGTTCCACGTCACCGCACGGCGCCATAGGTTGAGGTCCGGCTGGGTCAGCGCGGCACCAATCTGCAGATGGTGGCCCGGCGCGCCCTCGTGGTGGACGGTGGTTAGTTCCTGCCAGGTGTGGAAAAGCTCCTGGCCAGCCGGTACGGACCACCACATGCGGCCGGGGCGGGAGAAGTCATCAGACGGCGAGGTGTAGAAGATACCGCCGGTGCCGGCCGGGTCAATGCAGCACTCGATTTCTTTAACCGCCTCCGGGATGTCGAAGGCGGTGCCGTCGAGGTCCTTGATGACGCGGTCCGCGGTGGACTGCATCCACTCCACTAACGCGTCGGTGCCGTGCAGCTGGTAACGCTCCTCCTCGTTGAGTTTGCGCATAGCTGCGCGCACGGTGACGTCGGAGCCATAGAGCTCGTGGGCGATCTTTTCTTGTTCCGCCTTGATGGAGCGCACCTGGTCCATGCCCCACTCATAGGCCTCATCGAGGTCCACGACATCGCCGACGAAGAGCCTGGAGAAGCGCTCGTAGCGCTCGCGACCCACCGCGTCTTGCGATGGTGCTTGTGGTTGCAGCTCGTTTGAGAGCCAATCGGCGAACTCGCCGAAGGCTTCCTTGGCCGCGTCCACCTCTGGGCCCTCAACGCCAAGGTCCTCGAGCATGGAGCCGGCGTCGGCAAGCCGCTCGCATTGCACGAAGACATCGGAGATCTGGCGCTGCGGCGCGACCATGCCACGCGAGGCCGCCTCGGTGAGGGACTCCTTGTAGCCGTTGAGCGAGGTTGCCACCTTCGACAGGCGCGAACGCAACGCATCAAGCTGTTCCGGGGTGTCCTTCGGCATGAGCATGAGGGTGTCGCGGATGGTCTGCACCGGGGAGGCAATGTTGTTAAGGCAGCGGATGTCCTCACCGGCATGGTGCAGGTCAAGATCCAGGCAGAGACGGTCGCGCAAGACGGCGGCGGTGACGTAGTCCACCTCGTCAAAATCGTCGTCATCGTCGGATTCGTCGGTGGTGTCATCGAGGGCATCGAGATCCGCCATCATCTCACGAGTGCGATCCGCCACGGAGGAGTAGTACTCCGGGGAGAAATCTTCCAACTCTCCGTCGAAGCCAGGAATTCCCCACGCGGTGGCAGCGGTGGGCGTGAGCTGCGCGAGGTCGTGGACGAAGTTATCGCACGACGCGTCCAGCAGCGAAGGCTGGCGCTCTGCGTTCTGGTCAAAACTCATAAGGGCGAAGTCTAACGAAGATCCAGGGGGTTGGGCCAACCCAGCGCCGCCTTATTTACCAGGTTGTTAGCTAATTGTTGCTCCACTTACTTCCCGGGCTCGTCCATGATGCAAATTGATCCAGGACTTCAGCTGGAAACGGGCTGACCACGAGCGCGTCGAGGAAGCGTTTTTGAACGAACCCCTCCTGCACCATTGCGGAGTACATGTTTATAAACGGCTGCCAGAAACCGTTGACGTCTACTAGGCCCACCGGGCCATCAAGGTTGCCTAATTGTTGCAGGGTAAGCACCTCGGTGAGCTCCTCTAGAGTTCCCACGCCGCCCGGCAGGCACACGAAGGCATCCGCGAGTTCCTCCATACGCGTCTTGCGCTGCGCCATGGTGTCCACGACCTCGAGCTTGGTTACCCGCTGGTGTGACATCTCGTAATCGACGAGCTGCCGCGGGATTACTCCGATGACGGTGCCGCCGGCTGCCAAGCAGGAATCCGCGACGATGCCCATCAGGCCCACGTCACCGCCGCCATAGACCAGGGTGAGGTTGCGCCGCGCGAGCTCCTCCCCCAAAAGGTGTGCGGCTTGGCCATAGGCTTCAGAGTTTCCGACGGCGGAGCCGCAGTACACAGCAACAGAATCCATGAACACCACTCTAACGCAGGCACACTTCTAGACTATGATGTCTACTGAATCCCAATTTCTATTAGACAATGCGGTCTGGTGAATTTATACTTGCGCCATGATTAAATCTGGTCCCGTGTTCACTCGCCCCCGCACCCCGGCGGCGAAGTGCCTCCACATCATTCGACTCAATCCCGTTGTGACCCGCAGTGAACTTGTCGAAGCCACGGGGCTATCCCAGCCCACGATTACCCGCGCCACTGCCGCGCTGCTGGGCGCTGGGCTGATTCGCGAGCGCACGGATTTGACTCAGTCCCGCGGGCGCGGACGCCCCACCGTGCCCCTAGAGGTAGCGGATAATAACTGGATGCTCGCCGGCATTGCGGTTGGTACCGCCTTTACCCACATCGCCTTCTTCGATACCAAGGGGCGCACCCTCCGCGAGGAAGACGTGGCTACCCCGGTTTCGCGTTTGAGTGCAAGCGATGTCATCGAGCACATCATCGCTGGTGTCAATCGCCTCATGACCGGCCTGGATCTCCGTTTGGTTTCAGTCGGCGTGACCACCTCCGGCAGCGTCAACGAGGCCGGACGCATCACTGCCCACAACCTGGGCTGGGACGAGATGGACATCGCCAGCCGTCTGGAGTACCAGTTCGGCGTTCCGGTTGTCGTGTCTTCCGTCATCCCCGCCATCCTGGGATCCGAAACGCAGTCCGCGGAGCTGGGCGCGGAAAAGCCCGTCATGGTGCTCTACGCGGATGACTCCGTCGGTGCTGCGCTCACAGTCGGCGATGAAATTGTGCAGCTCGAACTCGACGGTGCTGACGCCCTGGCCACGCAGGCGATACTGAATGAGACCGGCGGAGACTCATTCCCAGACGTGGTGGCGAATGCTGATGAAGAAACGCGAGCGCTTCTCGACGATCGCGCGCGCTCCCTCGGCACCACCGCCGCTGAGCTGTTGACGGAGCACACGCCCGATACTCTCGTTGTGGCCGGCGGCGCCTTCTCGGATGATCCGGCGGCCCCGAAGCTCTTTGCTTCCGCCGTGCGCCAGGCCACCGATCACCCAGTGGAGCTGCGCATGATCCCCTCGCACACCGAAATTGTTCGCGCCTGCACCCGCGCTGTGGCGCTCGATCCACTGCTGCGCGTACCGCTGGAGCTCGGCCGCGAGGCGAAAGCTGCCTAAAAAGGGATCGAATTGATGCCCGTAAAAAGGTGAGCCTTGAGCCCGAGGCGCTGCGCGCCAGTGACGAAGTCGGGCCGATCATCGAAGAAGTGCGTGTCCTTGGCCTGCGCGCCCAGGGCATCGACGGCCACGAGGTAGGCCTCCGGGTCTGGTTTAGCTACCCCGATATCGCAGCTCAGCGTCACGGCGGCGCATTCCTGAAGCCAGGTCTGCGTCTGGCGGATCCGGGTTCCCAGTACCGCCGGCACATTCGCTAGGATGCCGACGCTGTGGCCTTGACCGATGAGGTTTAGCACCGCACGAACTACCTGTGAGTCGGCAACCAGCAGGCGCTCAGTGTCCAGTTCGGTCGCGTGGCTGACGTCAAAGGAGTCCAGTTCAGTCAGCGCGCGGATGCGCCCCCAATATTGCGAATCACTCAGGTGCCCAGAATTATAAGCTGGGCGAAACTCCTCATAGAGCGACCAAAAGTGCTCCGGGTTTTCGGGACGGAGATAATCCTCCAGCTCAGCGTTCCCAGCGGGCCGCATGAGCACGCCGTAGAGGTCGAAGAGCAAAGTGGCCATGCGCCCAGTGTAGCCAGACCGCAATAGCGCCGGTCAGGGTGCCCGCCACGAAAAGCGGAAGCGACAGCGTGCCGTGGGCCCACAACGTCGAGATCGCTCCCACGAGGAACAAGCCGCCCACGCTAAACAAGGAGCGGCTCAGCGCCGTCGATGCCGCAGCCGCGCCCAACAAGAGGGCAAGTCCTGCAAACGGACCAAGCATGACGGCAAGAGCAAAGAAGAAGGTTCCCAGCGCCATGTTCGTTGCCGCCAGCCACGTGCCGCCGACCAATGCGATCACAAGGCCGGCCAGGGCACCGCAAATGAGCATCAGGCGCGTTGTAGTCATAAAAGAAATTCTCCCACCAACCGCAGGGGGCTGTGGGAGAATTCGTGCAAACTATATGGCTTCGTTACCGTTGCGCCAGCGAACCATCGATGCGCAGCAGGCCCGAGCCGTCATTGCCCACCAGCTTGAGCTGGTCAATGATCTCGGACACGGTGGACTCCTCCTCAACCTGCTCCTCGAGGAACCAGTTGATGAGGGCGCGGGAATCGAGATCCCCGGCGGCATCCGCGGTGCGGGCGATCTCCCGGATCTGCTCCGAGACCTTCTGCTCATGCGCGAGGGAGGCCTCAAAGGCATCGAGCGGGGTGGCGGCCTTGACGGAGCCGACCTGGATATCCCCCAGCTCGACGCGGTAGCCGCGGTCCAGCAGGTGCTCAGCAAATTTCTGTGCGTGCTCGCGCTCTTCCTCTGCCTGCTTGAAGAACCAATCGCGCATGCCCGGGAAGGACAGGTTGTCCATCTCGTAGGCCAGCTGGGTGTAAATCAGGGCTGCGCCGTGCTCGTTGATGACCTGCTCGTTAAGGAGGGTTTGCAGCTTCTCGTCCATGAAAGTGATTCCTTTCGTCTGTTTGGTGTTACCCACAATACAGAAAAAATTCGGGCACGCTAGCAAGGCGATCTTAAGCAAACTCGCACGTCATAAGACTTTTTCTGATAGGTTTACCTAACTCAAACCGGAAATCCTCTGGTAGCGCGCGAGGCTAACGCCATCGAGGCCGCGGAATTCCACCGCTATGCCACGGCTTGCGTACTTGTTCTCCACGGACTCGAGTACCGCGACGGTCGAGGCATCCCAAATATCGGCCTCCGAGAAATCCACGATGATTTTGTCCACCGGCAGGGTGTAATCGAAGGCGTAGACCAAGTCGTTCGAAGAGGCGAAGAAGAGCTGGCCGCGCACGGTGTAGACGTTGCCCTCCAGCTCCACCGACACCAGGTGCGCCACGCGGCGTGCAAAGGCTATCGAGGCGGTCAGGACGCCGAGGATCACACCGACCGCCAGGTTATTTGTCACCAGGGTGCCAATCACCGTCACGAGCATGACGAGGGTTTCGCTCAACGGCATGCGGTGAATCGTGCGCACCGAGTGCCAATCCACGGTGTGGAAAGACACCATGAACATGACCGCCACGAGCGCGGCCATGGGGATTTTTCCTACGGTATCGCCCAACACGAGGATGAGGATGAGGAGGAAGACGCCGGCGAGGAACGTCGACAAGCGCGTGCGCGCCTGGGATTCCTTGACGTTAATCATGGTCTGGCCGATCATTGCGCACACGCCCATGCCGCCGATGGCCGCGGCGAGCATGTTGCCGATGCCCTGGCCCACGGATTCGCGCGTCTTATCGGAGTGGGTATCCGTGAGGTCGTCGACAAGCTTGGCGGTCAGCAGGGATTCCATAAGGCCGACGAGTGCAACGCCCAATGCATAGGGAAGGCAGAGGAGAATAGTCTCCTTCGTCCAAGGTAAGTCCGGAATAACAAAACCGGGCAGGGAGGTCGGCAGCTCGCCTTGGTCCGCGACGTTGGGAACCTGCCAGCCGAAAATCACAGTGAGTGCGCTAACCACGATAATCGCGACGAGCGGGGCGGGGATCACCGTGGTAATCCGCGGCCACACCACCATGATGACGAGGCCTAGCGCGACAAGGGGGTAGACCAGCCACGGCACCTGCCACAGGTGGCTCAGCTGCGCCGTGAACATGAGGATGCCCAGGGCGTTGACAAACCCCAGCATGACGCTGCGGGGGATGAAACGCATGAGCTTGGCGACGCCCAGCACTGCCATCACTACTTGGAGAATTCCCGCCATCCAGATGGTCAGCAGCACGTACTGCAGGCCATGCTCGTGGGCAAGTGGTGCGATCACCACGGCGACAGAGCCAGCTGCAGCAGAGATCATGGCCGGGCGCCCGCCGGTGATGGCGATGGACATCGCCATGATGACGGAGGCGAAGAGCCCCACCTTGGGGTCGAGTCCGGCGAGGATGGAGAAACTTAAAACTTCCGGGATGAGGGCGAGCGCAACAGCAAGCCCGCCAAACACCTCCTTGCGGAAGCGGGCGGGCGAGCTAAAGGCCGCGCGGAAAGACCCGGCTGCGTGCTCCGACACTAGTGGCCGTCTTTGAAAGAGCCGTCGCGGGTGATGACTGGCAGGACGGACCATGCGAAGTTGATCCACTGATCGGTCTTCTTCCACGAGAAGTCCGGCTCAAAGATGGTGGTCGGCTTCGTGTAGATCACCGCGGACTTGACCTCGGACGCGGTCTGCTCGAGCAGGTTGACCACGAGGTCGAGGGTCTTGCCGGAATCCGCCACGTCATCAACGACGAGGACCTTCTTGCCCTTGAGCGAATCAGTGTCCAGCTGCGGGTTAAGGAGAATCGGCTCCGGGAGGGTCTCACCGATATCGGTGTAGAACTCCACGTTGATAGCACCCATCTCCTTGACCCCGATGGCGTAGCCAATAGCGCCGGCTGGGATCAATCCACCGCGGGCCACGCCCACGATAAGGTCGGGGAACCAACCCGAATCCACGATTTCTTGGGACAGGGAGCGACTGGCCTCACCGAAGACCTCCCACGTCAGGTTCTCGCGTTCCGGGTTCCACCACTCCGGGGTGCTCATCGTCTAGGTCTCCTTCGCCAGATTGTGCATTTCCCTCAGTCTAATCATCAACCTCAGCGAAACGGTACCTCTCCTACCGTTCGGCGCAATTTGCGGGTGCGCAGCCGCTCCGGATTTTCCGCCAAAGCCTCCACCGCGCGCACCGCGCACATCACGTGTGCCTCCTTCGAATTGGAATAAAAGGCCTGCGCTTGGGCGGGAAGCTTGGGCACGGCATGCAGAGGGAGATCGGAGACCGACAGCAGCGTGCCATAAGGGATGCGGTAGCGGTAGCCGTTGGCGGCGAGGGTGCAGGATTCCATATCTACTGCCACCGCGGTGGAGTGGCGCAGCCACTCCCACAGATCACGGGAGGTGCGCCATTCCCAGTTGCGATCATCGGTGGAGAGCACCGTGCCGGTGCGCATGAGCGAATTGTCTTTTCCATAGACCTCGTCGACGGCGGCCTCCAGCATGCGCTGGATCTCCGGGATGGCGGGAATCGGGTTGCTGGTGGTGACGGTGCCGTCGAGGATGTGGTCTTCGCGCTGATAAGCATTGCCCAGGATGAGGTCACCGATGCGCATGCGGCCATCAAGCCCTGCGCAGTGGCCGATCATGATCCAGGCCTCCGGGCGCAGGACTGCCAAGCAGTCCGTGATGGTTTTGGCATTGGAGGGGCCGACACCGATGTTGATCATCGTGATGCCATCGCCGCCGGCGGTGATGAGATCAAAACGTGGCATCTGGTAGCGGGAGGTGAGGGTGAGCTCGTCGACGTCGAGAAGCACCGCGTCATTGGGGTGGATGGTCTCCCCCGTGGGCAGCACGAGCGCGGTGTAGCGGGAGTCTTCCCGCGCCAATTCGCGCAGCCCGAACTTGACGAACTCGGTGGTGTGCATGGCGTAGTTGGTGAACAGGATGTACTTCTGCACGGTGTCCACCTCGATGCCGGTGTAGTGCTCGATGCGGGCGCAGGCAATGTCGAAGCGCTGCGCACCAAAATGGAACAGTGGTTTTTCCTTGCCGTGGAAAGCCTTCCAAGCGCCGTCCACGATTCCGTCATGCACCGCATCGAGGGTGGGCCGGGGGATGTCGCCACGGTCCTGGGGAATCTGTGTAATCCCCCGAATATATTCCGGCGGGATGCGCTCATCCGATTGACCGACGTAGAGATCGCACAGGTAGTTGTTGGTGAGCCGCGTGAGCTGCTCTGTCAGGTAATCACGAATCAGCCATGGTTTGGATATCACCGCCGAGTAGCGGCCCTCTTGGTCCACGTAACCGAAGGGCTCGGAGCGGTCGATGGGCGTCCACTGGCGTACATGCACGGTGATCTTTGGGTACACCACGTGGCGGTAGGCATCGTGGTCCCCTGAGGCCAATGCTTCACGTGCCAGCGCACAGGAACTGTCATAGAGCTCGCAGAGACGAGCAACCGCTTCGTTGACGGAGTGGACATGCTGCAGGTCGGTCATGCCCGCGAGTGTATCCATGAAAGAAGCCCGCCGCGGTGAAGCGGCGGGCCCTATCCCCATGACTAATCCGGTAACGCGTACGGTGTGGAGCTCACCGCCGTTCCGTATTAGGCAAGCCTTAGCTTAGTACGAAAGTTGGATAGGGGTCAAGAGTAAACTGAAATTTCATGACCCCACTCCCCCTCGGTGCCCGCAGACGCCCACGCGGCGTCTACGAAGACGACTGGTCCGCGCGCCCTACCGCCGAACGCCCCTGGCCGGTTGTCTTGATCCACGGAACCTGCGACAGCAAGGGGATATGGCAGGTTCTCGCAGACATGCTCCGCGCCGCTGGCTGGGCCACCTTCGCCCCTGACTACGGGACCCGCGCCACTGGCCCCCTGCAGGAATCCGCTCGGCAGCTCGACGCCTACATCAACGCCGTCCGCACCGTCACCGGCGCGGAGCAGGTGATTCTCGTGGGCCACTCCCAGGGTGGATTATTGGCTCGGTACTGGATGCGCATGCACGATAGCGCGGAGTTTGTACGGCACGTGGTGTGTATCAGCTCTCCCAATCACGGCACGACCCAGGGTGGAATCGCCAGCCCCCTCTTTCGCAGCGAGAGGCAGGAGGAGGTGGCGCGCTCGCTTATCGACGGCTGGTTTGGCCCCGCCGGCATGCAGCAGGTCACCGGCAGCGAGATTGTTGAGGCCACGAACCGCGGCAGCGAGGTCGAACCCGGGGTGAGCTATACGTGCATCGCCACGCGCGCCGACGCCATCGTGGTTCCACCAAACACCTGTTTCCTCAATGGCCCGAATGTCCACAACGTCTATATCCAGGACATCGAGCGCCTTGCGATTATTCGCCACGAGGATATGCCCATGGATAAACGGGTATGCCAGTTTGTCCTCGAGGAACTGGAGCGGCTCTAGAGCTCCAGCTCGTCGAGAACCGCATCGAAAGCCGGCCCCACCTGGGTCCGCCACAGTGTGTCCACGCGGTCATCCGCGCGCCCTGGCCCTCCATTGATGGTGGCCACGCGCTTGCCCTGTTTCTTTGCCTCCAGAACGAAGCGGAAGCCGCTCATCACCGCCAGCGACGAGCCGGCTACCAGCAGGGAGTCAGACGCGTTGACCATCGCGTAGGCGGCGTCCTTTTTAAAAGTCGGAACGGGCTCGCCGAAATAGACCACGTCTGGTTTGAGGCGCTGTGAGCCGCACCGCACGCAGCCGGGCATGACAAATTCTTCGACCGCTTCTTGGCTGAGGGCAACGTCGCCGTCAGGGTTAACGTCCTCTTTGTTGACTGCCCAGCGTTGCAGGTAAGTCGGGTTGGCTGTGGCGGCGCGGGCGTCGTAGTCCGCGCGTGGTTCTTCGTACCCGCAACTCAAGCACACCACGTGCTGCATGTCCCCGTGCAGGGCAATGAGGTTGCGCTGCCCGGCTTCCTCGTGCAGGCCGTCCACGTTCTGTGTGACGACACCCGTGAGGAGCCCGGCGCGCTCGAGTTCGACCAACGCGTAGTGCGTGCGGTTGGGGTGTGCAGCTTGCATGACCCGCCAGCCGACGAAAGCACGCGCCCAATAGCGGTGCGAGGCCTGCGGATCGTGCAGGAACTCCTGGTAGGTCATGGGGCGGTGCCGGCTGAGGGAACCGCGCGGGCCGCGGTAGTCGGGCACGCCCGATTCCGTGGATACGCCCGCGCCGGTGAGGACCATGACGTTGCCGCGGCGCAGTTGATCGGTGACGGCGTCCAGTGCTTGTTGTGGGGGAGTCGGCTCAGCGATCTCGGCGACGACCCGGGAGATGGAGCGCAACGCGGACTGGTGAGCGTGGGCAACGGCGGGATCCATGGTGCCCCAGCTTACGGGAGAGCCTCCTCGTAGAGATGATCTGAGTCGAGCTCGCCATGGCGCGAACAGCGCGCGTTCCAGCCATCCGGGCGCACCTGCACCACCATGCGGCGCCCACACAGCTGGCAATAGCGCGGGACGTCCAGGCCCGCCGCGGCCGCCGGGTGCAAGGTGAATTCCTCGCTTAGTGGTTTCCCCGTGTTGGGGTGGAACAGCGGCTCATCGCCGGCAAGGACGGCGGCGGCCAACTCCGTCGAGCTGTTCATCAGAGCGCCTTGATGGGCAGATCGATGCGGCCGAGCATGTCGACGTCCTTTTCAATCTGCTTGCCCAGAGTGGTCAGGTAGTTGCCGGCGATGATGGCGTTGATGCCGCCGAGCAGCCCCTTTTCGGTTCCGTCATCACCCAGGGAGAGCTCGCGGCCGCCCGCAAAACGGAGGGTTACAGACGGCATGGCCAGGCGGAATGCGGCCACTGCGCGCAGTGCCTCACCGAGCGGGACCAACGGGTAGTTCGCGAATGGTGTGCCCGGGCGCGGGTCGAGGAAGTTCATCGGCACCTCGCAGGGCTCGATCTGGGCCAGCTGGTAGGCGAACTCGGCGCGGTCTTCTAGTGATTCGCCCATTCCGATGATGCCGCCGGAGCAGATCTCCATGCCGACTGCACGGACGTTCTCGAGGGTCTCTTTGCGCTCCTCCCAGGTGTGGGTCGTGACGACGTTGGGGAAGAAGGACTTGGAGGTCTCCAGGTTGTGGTTGTAGCGCTGGGCGCCCATGTCCTTGAGGCGCTGGGCCTGCTCGCGGGTGAGGGTTCCCAGGGATAGGGAGATTTCGATATCAACTTCATCGAGGATGGCCGGGATGGCCTCGGCAACCTGGGACAGGAGGTTCTCGTCTGGGGCCTTAACGGCCGCCACAATGCAGAACTCCGTGGCGCCGGTCTTGGCGGTCTTCTTGGCGGCCTCCACCAGCTCCGGGATGTTGAGGCGCGCGGCACGCACGGGGGACTCGAAAAGGCCCGACTGCGAGCAGAAGTGGCAGTCCTCCGGGCAGCCGCCGGTCTTAATGGAGATGATGCCTTCCACGGAGACGTCCGGACCGCACCACTTGAGGCGGGTTTGATGCGCGATGTCCGCAATCTCTTCCAGCTGCTCATCCGGGATCTGAAGGACCTGCAGCAGCTCTTCTTCGTTCAGGCCGATGCCCTGCTCCAGGGCCTTCTCGCGTGCGATATCTACGATGCTCATGCGGGAAACCTTACTTGAACACCGTTCAAGTTGTGGTAAATCCGCGTGTTTTGTTCGGTCCGGACTAACCTCTAGGCCATGGAATCCACGCTCTACGACGACACCCTCGCACTACTTCAGGAGCTTATTCGCAATGCCTGCGTTAACGATCTCACGCCGGATTCCGGCCACGAGGTCCGCAACGCCGACACCTTGGAGCGATTTTTTGCAGGCACCCCGGTGGAGATTCAACGCTATGAATCGCACCCAGGGCGCGTGACCATCGTGGTGACCGTTCCGGGTGACCCGGGCAAGGAGCCGCTCACACTAATGGGCCACACGGATGTCGTGCCCGTGGACGAGCCGAAGTGGACCAAGCCGCCTTTCGACGCTGTCATCGAGGATGGCAAGCTGTATGGCCGCGGCGCGGTGGACATGCTTTTTATTACGGCGACGATGGCGGCGGTAACGAGGGACGTCGCCAAGCGCGGCAATCCCGGCGGCACCCTGGCCTTTGTCGGCATGGCGGACGAGGAGGCCCGCGGCGGTTTGGGATCCATCTGGATGGACAAGCACCACCCGGAGGCCTACTCGGTGCGCAACTGCCTCTCGGAGACCGGCGGTAGCCACCTGCCCGGCGCGCTCGGCTTCAACGTCGGTGAGAAGGGCGCGGGCCAGCGCCGCCTGCACGTGCACGGCGATGCCGGCCACGGCTCGACGCCCTTTGGCAAGGACTTTGCCATCGTCAAGATCGGTGAGGTCGCTCGCCGCATCGCCGCTGCCGAGCCGCCCGTGGCCACGGATGAGGTGTGGCAGGGATTCGTCAAGACCTTCCGCTTCGACCCCGCAACGGAGGCAGCGCTTCTCGACGGCTCCGCTACCGCCGCAGATTATGAGAAATTCGGTAATTTATCTGCCTACGCCCACGCCTTCTCGCACACGACGATTGCCCAAACCGTCCTGCGCGCTGGTGGTGCCATCAACGTGCTGCCCTCCCACGCCTATCTAGAGATGGACATCCGCCCCTTCCCCGGCCAGACCCAGGAGGAGCTTGATGATTTCCTACGCGAAGCACTCGGCGATATGGCCGCGGAGGTAGAGATCGAGCACCTTATTACCGAGGACGCCACGCAATCCTCCACCGATACTGAGCTGTGGCGCTGCATCGAGGAGACCGCCCACGAATTTTTTCCGGATAAGGAAGTACTGCCGGTGCTGGCGACGGGTGGTTCCGACCTACGCGTGGCGCGCCGCCACGGCGGCAACGCCTATGGTTTTGCGCTGCATGCCGAAGATCGGGACATGGCCAGCGCGAACTCGCAGCTGCACAGCCACGATGAGCACCTTTACCTGGAAGACTTGGAGCTGACCGTGAAGGCGTATTCTTCGCTGGTCGATCGTTTCCTGAGCCGCTAACGCAAACGTGTAAAAGCTGTGGCACAATGTGGCGCATGAGAAAAAAGCTTGTCCTGTGCTCCGTTGCTGCCGCCATCGGCCTGTCCGCTCCTACCGCCTCCGCCGACATGGTGGATGACTACCTGGCCAAGGTCCCGGCCGGCCAGATCTCCTGCGAGCAGGCCACCAAGTACTACACCAACCCGTCCGACTACAACAGCAAGAAGTCCCAGGCGCTCGCTGCCGCTAACTTCCACCCGCGCGGCGGCGAGATCCGCGACGCCGTCGCCCGCGCCGACGAGGCCATCGCTCGCTGCGGCCTGAACGGCGGCGGTGGCAACGCTGCTAACAATGGTGGTGCCCCAGCCAACAACACTGCCCCAGCTAACAACACCGCGCCTACCAACAACGGTGGTACCCCAGCCAATAACGGCAATAAGGCCCCGACAAACAACGCTTTTCCGACGATTCCGGTGACCTTCGGTAACTTCACCATTCACGTCCCGGATATCGTGGCGTACCTCAAGACCCTCGTCGAGGGCACCCCGCTGGCCCAGCTTTTGCCGTAGAAAACTAGCGGAAATACGTCCCCGCGTGCAGCGCGCAGCCGGTATTGAAGGCATGCCCGCACGCGGGGCACTTGTTCGCAACGACGTCGACTAGCGTGTGCCAGTGGCGGCACCGGCCCTCCGCGTCAATCGCTCCGTGGATCATGGCCACGACTCTAACAGCCGCGCCATCGCCCGGTGGGCCGGCGTGATGTCCATGCGCAGGCGGCTCTCCAGCAATTCCGCAGGGAAATCAGCGGG
This sequence comes from Corynebacterium sp. HMSC070E08, assembly GCF_001808895.1. Lineage (NCBI taxonomy): Bacteria > Bacillati > Actinomycetota > Actinomycetes > Mycobacteriales > Corynebacteriaceae > Corynebacterium > Corynebacterium sp. HMSC070E08. The sequence continues at coordinate 17,370 of NZ_KV794747.1, read as the reverse complement.
GAGAAGCTGTGCGGGGAAGGGCGGGGTGCGGCGCAGCGCCGCGAAGGCGGCGGCGTGGCGGCGCGTAGTTTCGACGACGATGCCAACGTCATCGGTGGGCAAAGGGGGGACGTCGCCCAGCGCGCTAATACGAGCAGCACTATCCTCAAGGTCCCACGCGGTGGCAATAACGTCGCGAGCAGTGTCCTCATCCACGGACCAGGTGCCGATAAAGGTTTTCTGCGCCCACTCCCCCGGCGCGTGGGCGCCCACCAGGACTCCGGGCCGCAGCTGCCGGAAACCGCTGGCATGGGCGGCGCGCAGGAAGGCATCTTTCTCCGCACGGCGATCCTCGCCGATATCGAAGATCACCGTGTGAAACGCCCCCTCCCACTGGAAGTCGCGCGGCGAACCTAGGTGACGAAACTCCGCAAGGTAGTCCCCCACCATGGAATACACGGAACAACGCCCCGCTCGGCGCGAGGATAGGTCGCCCGCGCGCACCATACGGGATAGATACGTGCGCGCACCGGCCGGCGACAGACCCAGCCCAGTGAGGATCGGTGTCAGCACAGGCCCGGGGAGCTCCTCGCGGCGGGCCAACCCACAGAGGTATCCAAAAGTTCCTGGTCCAACGTCAGCCATGCCCCAACCCTAGGGTTTTTATGTGTCAGAAACAAACCGATTCGTATGTTTTGTGGCACACTATGTGGCATGAGTCTCAATCCACGCCTGCTCAACTTCCTCATCCTCGGCGTCTTCGACGTCGGCCTGGCCATCCTGCTATTCCAGATCGTCGATTCCACAACCAACAACCACGTCTATGCCTACCTGGCCGCCAGCATCGGCCCCCTCGTCGGCGGCATCATCCAGCATGTGCGCCAGAAGTCTTTTTCTGGGATTTCTGCGTTGATCCTTGCCTTCAACGTTGCTGCGGCGTTGGCCACGCTGGTCGGTGGCACCGATGAGCGCCTCCTGCTAGTTAAAGGCAGCGTTGTTACCGGCATTATTGGCTTGCTCTTCCTCGGCAGCCTGGCCCTTGGAAAGCCCCTTGCCTTCTACTTTGGCCAGCGCTTTGGCACCGACGGCACAAAGGAAGGCGTCGCCTACTGGAACGGGTTGTGGAAATACCCGACCTTCCGCGCCTCCCAGCGCTACATCACCATCGTGTGGGGCGTCGTGTTCCTGCTCGAAGCCATCATCCGCGTCGTCGCCGCCTATTCCCTCCCCTTCACCACCGCCTACTGGCTGTCGAATGCGTTGCCCTTCGTGGCCCTCGCTATCTGCCTGACGGCCACCTTCGTCATTGCTGCACGCACCCGCAAGTCCGCGCCGACCCCGGCCTAGCGCGTGAGCCCCCACAGAATCTGCTCGTGCACGCGCGGGTCATGGGGCAGCTGCCCATGTTCGACCGGGGCCGATTCCACGTTGGCCACATCCGCCCCCGGAACAGCGCTCAGCTCAGAGGTCTGATTCGGCGTCACAGTGCTATCCGCCGGCGAGTAGATGGAGGTATAGGTGAGGCCGGACGCGGTGTCCGGCAACTGGTTGAGATTCTCCATGAACTCCGAACCCTCCAACTGTTGAATGCCGGCGCTGGTACCCACGAATTTGACCACGCTGGGGGCAATTTTGGCTGCCGTGCTTAGCGACGTTGCTCTGCCACCCCACGTCGTCCCGTGAAAATTCGCGCCGATGGTGACCACGCGGTTCACTTCATCGGGCGAACCGTAGAGCTGGGTGAAGGTCTTGGTGTGCAGGCCGCCCTGGGAGAAGCCCACGAGGTTTACTTTGTGTGCTCCGGTGACCTCCCGGATGTGCTCTATCTGCCTGGCTATTTCGCGCCCAGAGGATTCTAGATCCGAAATCCCCTTCAGGTAGTCATAGGCGTTCTGGTAGGCCACGTCCTCGGCGCCATAATCGAAGGCCCAGACGCACATGCCCTGGTCCTTGAGTGTCGGGATGAGGTCGTTCCACTCAGCCGAGTTAGCCGAGGTTCCGTGCAGCAAAACGACCGGCTCGGTAACAGGACCCGTGGGCTGGCAGTCGGGATCGTTGATGCCGAGACCCTGCGCGGCGGAGGTCTCCATGGTTTGAGCATGGGCCGGAACGGGGGCCGCAGTGGCGAGGAGAATAGCGAGGAAGGCACGCTGCAGGAAGCCGTTTTTCATAAGGAGACAGCTTATCGCCGATCCCTGAGCATCTGCTGTACGGTTCCTGTATGCCTGCCGAACTACCAGGAGGAAAGGCTGCTCAAGCTGCTGGAGCGCTTGGATTCTTTCTTTTGGGTCTGGGCGTGTTTCTTTGCTTCCTCGAATGCTGCGGGCGAATCGAAGTCATCGTAGCTATCCATCAGCGTTCGCAGAGACTGCAGATTCGGATAGATTTCGCTGTGCCACATGTGACGGCGCGTGCCATCGGTGCACTCCTCGTTTTCTTCACCGCCGGTGTGCACCGCGAAGATCATGGTGTCCTGGTAGAGCGGCGCGCCGGAATCTCCGTTGCACGTGCGCGAAGCAAACATGGAGCGCGATTGGATGAGATTATCGAAATCGTAGCCTTGAATCTCCCCAGCGACCCCAGTCTCTTCGACGCGGACCACGGCCTCAGAGGCAAAATTGTGCATCCCTCCGTAGCCCACGAGGAAGAGCGAGTCATTGACGCGCAGCGGCCGCGAGGGCAACTCGAAGGCTTCCGCGTCCATGGGTTCCGCTTTCAGCAGGGCGACGTCCGACTTCTCTGCTACCGGGGTGGAGGCGAGCACCTTGGCGTTGTCACCATCCGCCTGCGTGAGACGCAGGTCGCGGCCCAAGCAGTGTGAAGCAGTAAGCCACCAATCATTGCCGATGTACCCCGCGGAGCACTCGCGTTTGCCGTTTCGCCACAGCGCCGCGACGCGGTCATCGCTGGCTGCAACCGTGCTCGTTGCCTGTAGAACCCCGGGGACGTTCGCAGAAGTGGGGGCGCCAAACAGGGAGGACGTCACTGTCACGATGATGGAGAGCAAGGAAGCGAGAATACCAGGGAACACAAGGCGTAACTCTATCAGTGAAATCGCATGCGTGCTCACCGCACACCACGGCATATCATTAGGACCTGTGATGAAGCGATTTCTCTCTCTTGCCGCTGCACTCTTCTTTCTCAGCGGCTGTTCCCTCGACCTCGAACCTTCCACGAATACCTCGACGAGTAGCAGTGGGCCGTCGACAAGCACAGCCAGCACCACTGCCGAAACAGCAGACGAGGGCCCACAGCCCACCCTCCCCGCTACCGAGGAAAACGTCGAAGGCGTCAACATAGATCAACCACAAGAGGAAGTCATCGGCTTCACCGAGGCCCCCGGCGCGGCGCAGCCTACTCCGATGGAGAAAACCATCGCATCGTGTGGAGACCCTTCGCTGCACGAAACCGGAACGACATTCTTCAGCGATGGAACCTCTGGCTGGACGCAACAGTGCTCAGACGAGATGCTGGCTGCGAATCCTCCAGTTCAAGAAGCCGCCGCGGTGTATGAAGCACCCGCCGTGCAGGAGAACTACGTTCATCCCGGTGCGTATTGCAGCGGCGGAAGCGGCGTATCAAAGAGAGGTGTCCCGATGACATGCGCACCCGCTTCTGATGGCAGGATGCGCTGGCAAAGCGCGTAACCTCATTCCGGCAGTTGAGGGCCTTTACCCTTCTTCCACAACGCAAAGGCGATGCCTCTGCGGATCAGTGCTGAAAGCCCCACGGGTAGGCAGCACAGGAAGGGCAAAGCGATGAGCATCTGGCCGACCCAGCCGAAGAGACCAACCGCCCCGATAACGACGAAAACGGCATCCAGGCGGAAATCTGTAATGACCTTCCGCTGCATGGGCAGGGAAACAAGGTAAGCAATTCCCAGAAACACGAGTGCGGGAAGAAGCACAAAGACTGCAAGGAAGCCACTCTCAGCATCAGTTCCTTGCGTATCGACGAAAAAGAGGGCCACCAGCAGCCCAACAAGCACGAACTCCACAAACGGTAACCGCAGCACAGGGAAATCTATAAGCCGCGGTGGCTGGGCGGAAGCGGGGCCGAACATACCGACAGTCTAGGTAAAACCATTTCCCCGTGGCCTTCGCCAAAGCTTTTAAGCCTTGCGGAGTGTGAACTCAACGACGTCGACTTCGTCGTCCTCAGCTAATCCGGGATAGTGAGTATCAAGCGCTTCATGAAGCTCAGCAAGAGAACCAAAGCCATCTCTTCGGGCTTGTTCCTCCGTCAAGGACCTCGGCTGGGTAGAGACGACAGATGTGACCTCTGCGGGAATGGTGACGACCTCTCCGGATTCTTTCTCAAAGACAATCTGGGCGCTTCCTTCATGGAAGGGATCATCCACCCGAATGGTTTGTTGCTTTTCTCCGCTTCGAATTGATTCCTCGTAGCCTTCCCACATATAGATGCGTTGCTCTTTGTCCATGTCACGCCAGTTATATGCGAACGGTAAGAGCTCTTCCACGGTGAGTGCTTCAAGTCCATTGCTTCCGCGCACAATGCACCGGATAGACGGATCAGTATCAAATAACACTTGGCGGCACTTTCCACAGGGCGAAAGCACCTGGCCAGTCGGGCCGTGGACGGCGACTACCGCTCGGATCGGATCCTTGGGATGACTAGCAGCGTGGTTAGCTAAGGCCGAGATTTCGCCACAGGGGCCACCGAGAAAATGATATGCGTTCAAACCAAGTACGTGTTTGCCGGATTCGGTCAGAAGGGCTGCGGCTACGGTGTGATCTTCCTCGTCGTGGAAGCGCTGCGCATGGGTCGTGGCTGCGGTCAGTAGTTCTCGGAGTTCATTAGTAATCATCCTTCAAAGGTAGCTGTTACTGCCACAACTCCCAAGCCCAAGGGATCACAAATCTGTCACTGTCATTCACGGTAAATAAGGGCGAAAAACTTCGAATTTCTGGCCGCTATAATTCCCCGAAGATATCAATAACCCCGGCGATTTACTCCTACTTTCGTAGTGCAGGGATCGTTCCGGGGTTTTCAAAGCGCACATTATCATATCCATATGGATAATCCAAGCCCAGCCCAAGTACAGCTGTCCCAGTGGTTTTCATCTGCGCGAATGAGCAGGTACGCCGATCATCCATCACCAGAAACGCTCTACCTTTGGAATACTCACCTCACGAAAACCTATCTCGCTGACATCGAACACCTCGAAGTACTCCTCCGAAATAGCATTCACAATGCCCTAACCGGAAGGTACGGCGAGCGATGGTTTGACGACGATCGAATCCCTTTCAACGATGCAGCGAAGAAGAATATCCGCAAAGCGAAGAAACGGGCCGGGAAGGAAGGTGCACCACCAGGAAAAATCATCGCTGAACTCAGCTTCGACTTCTGGCGTTTCCTCTTGAGTAGTCACTATCAGGCGAGTATCTGGCCCCAGGTAAAGAAGGCGTTGAAGAGAACGCCTGACAGTAGACAGCAGTTTGAAGAACTTGTAGTCATTGTTTACAAAATGAGGAATAGGTGCTCTCACCACGAATCAATCGTTCAACAACGCGATAGAGCCCGTGAAGTCGCACATCTCGACTCCGTTGATAACGCTATTCAAGAAGTAGCGGACTTCATTGATCCTCACGCCGCGGTATGGATCAAAGACAATTCACGCGTCCCCGCTATACGGGCACAACGACCTTAATCCATTGACGCTTTCTTGATACGTCGTACTGGCCTAGCGAACTCAGGCCACTGAAAAAGAAAAATCTCGAGACACCGACCGGAACGATGTCTCGAGACTTCACAGCGTGCCCGGGGCGGGACTTGAACCCGCACGTCCTATAAGGACACTGGCACCTGAAGCCAGCGCGTCTGCCAATTCCGCCACCCGGGCAGGGTATTGATGTCTTGGCGACTAGCTAACCTTAGCACGCAGTCCAACAGATTCTACAAATCCGCTGGCAAACCCGAACTTTCCAGGGAACTATAGGCCGCGCGTCTACGTTAAATAGAGGAAAGCAACCTATACTGATCGCTGCTATACCTCTCCCTTGAACATCCCGAAAGGAGGACGGCGTTACCCTATGGCATTTCTTGACAAGCTCGCCAAGCTGGATTCTTCCTTGCAACGCGGACTGGACAACGGCATGGCCTTTGTCTTCGGCGGTAAAGTCGTCCCCGCAGAGATTGAGGAGCTTCTCAAGCAGGAGGCGCAAGACAATCTGTCCCGCGGTGATGATGGCAAGCTTTATAGCCCCAACGTCATGACCGTCGGCGTGTCCTCCAAGGACATCGAGAATCTCTCACAGGACCGGGATGTTCCCAAGGATCTAGCTGATCAGCTCACCCGCTTCATCCGTAACAGTGGCTGGTCCCTCGCCGGGCCGGTCATCGTCCGCATCGCGGAGGAGTCGGGGCTGCGGACTGGGCAGTTGCGCGTGTCCTCTTTTTTGGATCACGAGCCCACCGAAGAAACCGGATTCGATGCGATTTTCCACCACGACCATGGTCAGGAGGACTCTATGACCCAGCCGCACAACGCCGACGAGGCCGCAACCACCGCCTTCATGGCCCCCACCCCGAATCAGCCAGCGCCGCAGGGCCCTGCGGTGACGCTCATGTTGCAGGACGGCTCCTCCCGCGTCTACCACGTGCAGGAGGGCTCCAATATTCTGGGCCGCAGCAACGACGCGGACCTGCGCCTGCCGGATACCGGTGTGTCCCGCCAGCACGCGGAGATCACCTGGAACGGCCAGGACGCCGTGCTGGTGGACCTGCAGTCCACGAACGGCACCACCGTCAACGACACCCCGATTGAGAACTGGCTGCTTGCCGACGGCGACGTGATCACCCTCGGTCACTCCCACATCGAGGTGCGCATCACCGGCCTCGAAGACCAGGGCTACTAAGCCGCCCGGCAAGTGTTCCCAGATTCTTAGCGTAAGGACTTTTCATGGATTCGATCGTGCTGCTCTCGCTGCGCATCGGCCTGCTGGTGTTGCTGTGGCTGTTTATCTTGGTCGCGCTCAACGCCATGCGCCGCGACGCCAATAAGGCCGCCGGCGTCTACCAGGCATCGTCCCCGGTGAAGGGGGCCCAGAGGCGTCGCGAAGCGCCGCGTGAAATCGCCATCGTGGACGGGCCGCTGCGCGGTTCCCACATGGAACTGGGCACGCTCGAAGACTGTACGATGGGCCGCGCGCAAGACTGTGACTTTGTCACCGGTGATGATTTCTCCTCCGGCCACCACGCCCGCCTGTTCCGCAGGGGCAGCGAGTGGTTCGTGGAGGACCTCGAATCCCGCAACGGCACCTTTGTTGGTGGCGTTCGCATTGACCAGCCAGAACGAGTCGGAGTCGGCTCCGATATCAAACTTGGCCGAACGACCGTGAGGTTGATGGCATGACTTTAAGCCTGACTTTTACTGCAGTGACGGACCGCGGATTGGTCCGCGAAAACAATGAGGATTCCGCCCACGCGGGCCCGCACCTGCTGGTGCTGGCCGACGGCATGGGTGGCCACGCTGCCGGCGAGGTCGCTTCCACCACCATGGTGGAGCACATGGCCTCCCTCGAGCGTGATCCGGGCGACAACGACATGCTGGCCCTGCTCGGCGCGGCGGCGGAAGACGCCAATGCGGCGATCCGCGAGCACGTGGATGAGCACCCGGAGACGGAGGGCATGGGCACCACGCTGACCGCCCTGCTTTTTAACGGCTCCGAGTTCGGCGTGTGCCACGTGGGTGATTCCCGCGGCTACCGGCTGCGTAAGGGGAAGCTGACCCAGATCACCAAGGATGACACTTATGTGCAGTCCCTAGTGGATGAGGGAAAGCTCGATCCGGAGGATGTCTCCTCCCATCCGCAGAAGTCGTTGATCCTCAAGGCCTACACGGGCCGCCCGGTGGAGCCGACTCTCTTTATGCTCGATGCTGAACCGGGCGACCGCCTCCTGCTGTGCTCGGATGGCCTATCGGATCCGGTAACGGCCTCCACCATCGAGCAGGCGCTGAAGCAGGGCACGGTCGAAGAGGCCGCTACCACCCTGCGGGATCTGGCGCTGCGCTCCGGCGGCCCGGACAACGTCACCATTGTGGTGGCGGAAGTCGTGGAGGCGGAGGGTGACGAGGACTCCCCCATCACCGTCGGAGCCATCCAAGGTGTTGTTCCGGAGCCGACGCACCCGGATTCTTCCGCGAGCCGCGCCGCAAAGCTGATCTCGCCCCCAAAAGCCCAGGCCGCTGAGGAGAAGCCCCAGGAGGAACCACAGCGGCGGCCCCAACGAAGCCGGATTGGGTGGAAGGTGATTGCATGCCTTGCCATCGTCATCGTGCTCGTCGTCAGTGGCGGGCTCTGGATGAAGAATTATCTGGGCAATAACTATTACGTGGCTACGGATGAGGGTGGCACCCTCACCATCCAGCAGGGTGCGGATTATGAAATCTTTGGCCGCCCGCTGCACCACACGTATCAGAATGCGTGCCTAGGCAAGGACAATGCGCTCAAGCTCGGGCACGGAGAGTGCGCGGGCGACTTTGCGCCGTTCACGCTGAAGGATTTGCCCGAATCTGAACGTGCCGCTGTGGGCAACCTGCCCTCCGGCTCCTATGACGAGGTGCAAACGCAGCTGTCGCAGCTCTCGGACAAGGCGCTCAAGCCTTGCCCGAAGGCCTCGAAAGACGGAAAAGACGGAAAAGATGACAAGAGCGCGTCCAAAGGAAACTGCCGGGAGGTGAAGTAGGTGAGTAAATTCTTCTCCCGCGGCACCGAATTCGGCCTGCTCGTGCTGGCCACCGTGGTTTTCGCCATCACCTTGGTCAGCCTTGAGCTGTCCCAAGGCAACGTGCTGACACTCGATGTGCTCTACCTCGTCGGCGGTTTCATCGGCGTCTTTGCTGTCGCTCACTTGGTGCTCTGTTTCCTAGCACCCTATGCGGATCAGCTCATGCTGCCCATCGTCGCGGTGCTCAACGGCACCGGGCTCATTCTGTTGCAGCGCCTCGATCTAGCTAACGGAGGCGGGCTGGCGGTGCGGCAGGTGATGTGGACCATCGTGGGCCTCATTCTCTTCGCGCTGGTGCTCGTCCTCCTGCGTGATCACCGCTCGCTCACCCGATACTCCTATATCTTGGGTGCGCTCGGCCTGATCCTCCTCGCATTACCCCTGGTGTGGCCGCAGCCGCCGGGCGTCGACGCCCGCATCTGGCTGTGGCTCGGACCCTTTTCCATCCAGCCGGGTGAGTTCTCCAAGATCCTGCTGATTTTGTTCTTCGCCATGCTGCTGACCCAGAAGCGCTCACTGTTCACGGTGGCCGGCTACAAGTTCTTGGGTATTTCCCTGCCGCGCCTGCGGGATCTCGCCCCCATCCTGGTGATCTGGGGCATCGCGATTGTCATCATGGGCATTTCCAATGACTTCGGCCCGGCTCTGCTGCTGTTTAGCACCGTGCTCGGCATGCTCTTTATGGCCACCAACCGCGTGAGCTGGCTGCTCATTGGCGTCATCCTCGTGGGCATCGGTGGCTTCGGCATCTACCAGGTCTCGGAGAAGATCCAGCAGCGCTTCTCCAACTTCCTGGATCCGCTGGCTAACTATGATTCCACCGGCTACCAGCTCTCCCAGGCGCTCTTCGGCATGTCCTCCGGCGGCATTACCGGCACCGGCCTAGGCCAGGGCCACCCGGACATGGTTCCGGTGGCGCACTCGGACTTCATCCTGGCCGGAATCGGTGAAGAGTTCGGGTTGGTTGGCCTCGCCGCGGTACTTGTGCTGTTTGCCATGCTCGTCTCTCGCGGCTTCCGCACCGCGCTGACCTGCCGTGATACCTATGGCAAACTGGTCTCTTCAGGGCTGGCCCTGACGCTGGCCGTGCAGGTCTTCGTCGTCACTGGCGGCATCTCCGCGCTGCTGCCCATGACGGGCTTGACCACGCCGTTCATGTCTGCGGGTGGCTCCTCGCTCATGGCCAACTACATGCTGCTGGCCATCCTGCTGCGCATCTCCAACGCGGCACGCCGCCCGGCGCGCGAGCTGAGCTCAAACGCACCCACTGACACGTCCATGTTCCCCGCCGTCCAGGAGGCCATCCGATGAACCGATCGATCCGCCTCGTCGCCCTTTTTTCCCTCATCCTCACTGCCATCCTCCTGGTAAACCTCACGGTGGTGCAAGCGTTTTCGACGGATAAGTACGCCCATAACCCTAAGAACGTTCGCGGCTACCTGGAGATGCGCACGACCCCGCGTGGCCAGATCTTCGCTGGCAACACGGTGCTGGCGCAGTCCACTGCCGACGCCGAGGGCAACTACTCCCGCTCCTACCCCGCCGACTCCCCGGCCTTTGCCAACATCACCGGCTACCTCTCGGAGCGCTTCGGCGCCTCCCAGCTGGAGGCCTCCCAGAATGACATCCTCAATGGCAAGGATGATTCGCTCCTGGCGCGCAATTGGCTCGATATACTCTCCGGCAAGCCGCAAAAGGGCGCGAACGTCGAAGTCACCGTCGATCCAGCCCTACAGCAAACCGCCTACGATCAGCTCGCTGGACCGGGCTATAACGGCGCGGCCGTAGCCATCCAGCCCTCGACGGGCAAGATTTTGGCCATGGCCTCCTCCCCCAGCTTCAACGTCTCCGACCTGCTCGGTGATAACGCTGGCGAGAAGTGGGAACAGCTGCAGAACCAGGAAGGCACCCCGCTGGTCAACCACGCCACGCAGGACACCCTTCCCCCTGGCTCCATCTTCAAGATCATCACCACTGCAGCAGGCCTGAACAACGGCTTCGAGCCGAACTCCACGCTGACCGGCGCAGCGTCCATTACGCTGCCCGATACCGTCACGGAGCTCACCAACTACGGCAACCAGTCCTGCGGCGGCGCGGACAGCGTCACCCTGCAGACGGCCTTCGCGCTGTCCTGCAACACGGCCTTTGTGCAGATGTCGGAGAGCATCGGCGCCGATGAGCTGCGCAAGTACGCCGAGGGCTTCGGCGTGGGTGAGAAGTACTCGTTGGGTGTTAATACTTCCGCCGGCGCGCTCGGCGAGCTTGGCGACGGCGCCCAAGTCGCCCAATCCGCCATCGGCCAGCGCGACGTGACCATGTCCGCCCTCCAGGCAGCCATCATGGCCGGGACCGTGGCTAATAAGGGCAAGCGCATGGAGCCCTACCTGGTCAACCGCATCACCGATGCCCAAATGAATGAGCTGCGCACCACCACACCGCGCCAGGCCGCTGAAGCTGTGGATGAAGAAACGGCTAATACCATCAAGGACCTCATGTTCGCTTCCGAGCGCAGCACCTTCGGCTACGACGGAAACGGTTTTGCCTCGAAGACCGGCACCGCTGAGCACGGTGAGGGCCTCGCCCCGCACGCATGGTACGTGGCCTTCGACCCGGACAAGGACATCGCGGTGGGCGTCGTGGTCAAGGACGGCGGGCACCTTGGCCAGAATGCCACCGGCGGCCAGGTCTCCGCGCCTATCGGCCGCGCCATCCTGCGCGCATACGGAGGTGAGCAGTAGTGAATAGTGCAGATAACAAAAAGCACCTCCAAGAACTGATCGGTGAGGACTACCAGCTGCAGTGGATCGTCGGCCACGGCGGCATGTCCACGGTGTGGCTGGCGGATGATGTGCGCAACGACCGCGAAGTCGCCCTCAAGGTCCTGCGCCCCGAGTTCTCCGACAACAACGAGTTTCTCTCGCGCTTCCGCAACGAGGCCAAGGCGGCAGAGTCCATCGATTCCGAGAACGTCGTGGCCACCTACGACTACCGCGAGCTCGAGGACAACGGCCGCACCTTCTGCTACATGGCCCTGGAGTACATCCGCGGCGAATCCCTGGCAGACCTCTTGGCACGCGAGGGCGCGCTGCCGGAGACCCTGGCGCTCGACGTCATGGAGCAGGCCTCCCACGGCCTATCCGTGATCCACCACATGGGCCTGGTGCACCGCGATATCAAGCCCGGCAACCTCATGATTACCCAAAACGGGCAGGTCAAGATCACTGACTTTGGCATCGCCAAGGCCGCCGCCGCCGTGCCGCTGACCCGCACCGGCATGGTCGTCGGCACCGCCCAGTACGTCTCCCCCGAGCAGGCCCAGGGCTACGAGGTCGGCCCAACTTCGGATGTCTATTCACTCGGTGTGGTGGGCTACGAGATGCTGGCCGGCAAGCGCCCCTTCAGCGGTGATTCCTCGGTATCGGTGGCGCTGGCACACATTAGTCAGGCGCCGGAGCCCTTGTCGACGTCGATTAGCGCGCCCACCCGGGAACTGATCGGCATGGCCCTGCGCAAGGACCCCAACACCCGCTTCGCTGATGGCAACGAGTTCACCAATGCGATCTCGGCCGTACGCCAGGGCCAGCGCCCGCCGCAGCCCAAATCCGCGGCGCTCGCACCCATCGCTGCTGAACCTTCTCCCTCCGCCTCGACGGAAATGCTGGCCAACATGGCGCACCCCACCACGGTGCGGCCAGCCGTCCAGCCTTCTACACCAGAGCCGGAGGAGCGCCCCGCCAAGAAAGGTGGTTTCGGCACCGGGTTGCTCATCGCCGTGGCCATCGCCGCCCTCGTGGCCGTCGGACTCATGGCCTACCGGATGTGGGGGAACACGGCACCGACCCCACCACCAGCGCCGACGGAGGTCATCGTGACCGAGACGGTTGTGCCGGAGACGACAGAGGAAGAGGAAACGGAAGCTCCCGAGACTGTCGAGATCACCACCGTCGAGGAGGAACCGACCCGGGTCACCGTTACCACGACGCACTCGGTCATCCCCGCCCCACCGGTGACCACGGAACACACGACCCATCAGGACCCGCCCGAGTTCCCTACGGAGGAGACGCAACCGCAGGTCAATGACAGCCCAACGCCCGCGCCCGAACTAGACTCACAGAGCAACCCCACCGAAGAATCCGCACTACAGGGAGGCCAGTAACCCACCATGGTCAGTGATCGGTACCACCTCCGCCAGTCCATCGGCACCGGCGGCATGTCCGAGGTGTACGAAGCCGAGGACTCCGTTTTGGGGCGCACCGTCGCCATCAAGATGCTGCGCCCCGACATGGCGCGCGACGTAAACTTCCGCGAGCGTTTCCGCCGCGAGGCCCAGAATTCCGGCAAGCTCAACCACCCGAACATCGTCGCCGTCTTCGACACGGGTGAAAAGGACGTCGACGGCCTGATGGTGCCCTATATCGTCATGGAATACGTGCAGGGCCGCACCTTGCGCGACATCGTCCGTGAGGATGGCCCCATGCCGGTCGAAGAAGCCGCGCGCGTGCTCAAGCCGGTGGCGGATGCCTTGCAGTCTTCCCACGAGGCCGGGATTATCCACCGCGATATTAAGCCGGCCAACATCATGCTGACCAACACCGGCCAGGTGAAGGTCATGGACTTCGGCATCGCCCGCGCGCTGGATGATTCGACGTCCGCGATGACGCAGACCTCCGCGGTGATCGGCACCGCGCAGTACCTCTCGCCGGAACAGGCCCGCGGCAAGCCTGCCGACGCCCGCTCTGACGTCTACGCTTTGGGCTGCGTCATGTATGAAACGGTTACCGGCCGCACGCCGTTTGAAGGTGAAACACCTTTTGCGGTGGCTTACCAGCACGTGCAGGAGGATCCCGCACCGCCCTCCGAGCTCATCACCGAAGATCTGACGGAGCGGCAGCGCCTCGGCGTCGACGCCGTCGTGCTCACGGCGATGGCCAAGCACCCTGCGGACCGCTACCAATCTGCTTGGGAAATGGGCGATGACCTCGAGCGTTTGGCCCAAGGCCAGCTGCCGGAGGCAGCACGCTCCCACGTCAACGATGAGGATCACCCCACCACGATGGTGGCACCCGTGGCCGCGCAGCACCGCGCACCGGTGGCCTCGACTCGTCCCTCTGAAGACGATGAGTCCGGCTCCGGTCTGAAGTGGCTGGCGGCGCTGCTCGCGGCCTCTCTCGTCGCCATCATTGGTTATTTTGCCTGGGACTTCTGGGATAGCTCCCGCCAAGAGGCCCGCGAGCGCGAGCAGGAGCAGCATGAAGCAGCCCAGCGCGCGAACATGGTGACTATCCCGAAGGTGGCCAACCGCCCGCGCAACGAAGTCGTGGAGGAACTAGAGAAGCTTGGCCTGCTGGTAAGCATCAACGAGGAAGCCAGCCCCGATGTACCGCGCGGCAAGGTCATCCGCATCAACCCTGCGGAAGGCTCAGAGCTGCAGAAGAACTCCTCGGTCACGCTGACGGTGTCCTCCGGCAAGGAGGTCACCGAGGTCCCGGATCTCACCGGCATGAAGCTGGATGAAGCCACCGCCGCGCTGGAGGAAGCCGAGCTAGAGCTCCACACCGACGTCGAGCAGGTGAACGATGAGGCCCCTGCGGGCGAGATCATTTCCCAGAACCCGGCGGGCGGTACGCAGCTGTCCAAGGGTTCGAAGGTGCGGATCACCGTCTCCAAGGGGCAGAAGGAAGTCAGCGTCCCGGATGTCAGCGGTATGGATCGTGACCGCGCGGTCGAGATGCTGTCCTCCATGGACTTCGACGTCTCCGTGAATTCGGTGGATTCTGAGCTTCCGGAAAACCAGGTGCTCAGGGTCGTCGAGAAGGGCCAGAAGCTTCCCAAGGGAAGCCAGGTCACTCTGGAGGTCTCGAACGCGATGCTCATCCAAGCACCGGACCTGACGCATTCCACCCAGCAGGAAGCCGAATCCGCGCTGCGCGCCAAGGGCTGGTCCGGCTCCTTCGAGGTGGGCGAGCGCATCCCAACGTCTAACCCGATCGACAGCGACAAGATTGGGTGGGCGTCGGCAAGCCGCGGTGATGTCATCCGCAAGGATGCGACCATCCACGTCCGGTTCTGGGAGTTTGACCCTGCGGCGCTGCTGCCGCAGTAGCTCTCATTGCCGCAGCTGCTAAGGTATTCCACAGATTAACCCCCCCTATTCTTCGTGAAGGTGTAACAATGCCAAAGTCCAAGATCACGACGGAGGGCTCCGCACTCCCGCAGTCCTCCAGCTCTGCTACTAACCGCACCCCGGTCAAGATCAACTCTGAGGGCACCCCGAAGTGGTACATCGCCATCATGCTGGGCCTCATGCTCCTCGGCCTGCTCTGGCTGGTCGTGAACTACCTGGCAGGTGAGTCCATCCCGTTCATGCAGGAGCTGGGCCCGTGGAATTACGGCATCGGCTTCGGCCTGGCCATCATCGGCCTGTTGATGACGATGGGCTGGCGTTAGTTTTCATCGCCGCCGATGAACTCCTCGAGGTTCTATAGCGTCGCCGGTGTCGGCTGCATCATTCTGGTGATGCTCACCGTCACGGTGGACAAAAGCTTCCTCACCCCTGGCGCACTCGTACTCGCCGGCCTCGGTGTCACGCTGACTCCGCTGGCCCTCCGCTACCCTCTTGTGGCGGCCTGCGGGTACGGGGCGCTTTTTGCGCTGGCGATGTGGTTTTCCGATTGGCGGTCTTTCCTGCTCTTGGCGTGGAGCCCCGTCATCGTCGGCATCGTGGCGTTTCGTACACGCTGGCTGTGGGCGGTTCCCCCAGCGGTGGCGTACACCTACATCGTCACGACGGATCCTGCGAACAACTATCTTCCGGATTTCGATCCCTTGAACCTGTCGCTGCCTCTCATCTTGTATGCGGTAGCCATCGTCATTGGGGCCGCGCTGCGCAAAAACCGGGACCAGCGTCTTGCCGCCGAACAGCGCGCCGCCGAGCAACGCGAGGCGCTGATGACCGCCCTTCATGATTCGGTGGCTGCGACGCTAACCTCCGTGGTCATGCGCTCCGAAACCTTGGCGCTGACCCAAACGGACCCTTCCGCGGCTGACTCCGCGGAAGCGATTGCTAACGACGCCCGCCGGGCCATAGGCGAGGTCCGTGATCTATTGCGCGTGATGAAGAATGAGAGCGTGACTCAGGGAGTTAAGTCCTTGGAAGAAGACCTCGACACCATGGTTAGCTTCCTGAGCAGCCACGGCTTCCACTGCGAAGCACAGATCAATGTAGGCAAGAACGGTGAGCTCGCGCTACCGGAAAAGCTCTCCCTCGTGTTCTCTGAACTCGCCATTAACATCCTCAAGTACGCTCGCCCTGAATCCCGTGTGAGCATCGAGGCCACCGGCAGCTCCAAATCCATCGACCTCGTGATCACTTCCGAGATTGCGGCGCAACAATCACGCCAGTACATGACGACGAATCTGGGCTTGGGGGAAATCGCCCGCCGTGTTCGCAGGATGCACGGCAGCTTCGGCAGCGGCAAAGAAGGCAATCTCTGGGTCACACGCCTTTCTCTTCCGGCCGCCTGCCTAAGGAAAATATAGTAAGATTGCCCGATAGTCCGCTATTTCTTAGATTTTAAAAGGTTCGACATGCGTACTTCCCTCGCCGTTGCCGCCGCAGCACTCGCGCTGTTCTCGGCACCAATTGCCAGCGCTGCTGAGACTCCCGCTGAAACCAACGTTGACGCTGCTGCTGAGACCACCGAGTCCACCGGATTCACCTTCTACAGGTCGTACGCGAGCGAATTCGCCGACCACTTCCGTTGCTCCACCAGCCCCCAGCGCTGGTGGTGCGGCTAAACTGTTTCTCCATGAGCATTCGGGTTTTCCTCGTTGATGATGATGAGCTCGTTCGCTCGACGCTCCGCGTCTATTTCCAGACCACCGAAGACATCACGGTGGTCGGTGAGGCAACCAATGGTGCGGATTGCTTAGCGCAGATTGAAGAAGTCAATCCGGACCTCGTCCTCGCCGATATTCACATGCCGCACATGGACGGCATTACGCTGCTCAAGCACCTTAATTCCGGACCGAATCCCCCGACGTTTTTGGCGGTGACCGCCTTCGACTCGGATGACACGATGCTGAAGATCCTGCGGGCGGGCGGCGCGGGTTATATCTTGAAGAACCAACGCCCGCGCTCCATCATTGAGGCGGTTCGAGCCGCTGTGGAAGGTGGCACCGTCGTGGCGCCCGCCGCCATGCACCGTTTGGTCGACTACATCGGTGAGCCTGCCACCCCACGCGATCCCGTCGCCGCCGCCATTGAGAGCCACGAGCTTCACGACGCCGAAATAGCCGTCCTCAAGCTCCTCCTCGCCGGCAACTCCAATTCAGAGATCGCCGCCGCCACTCATTATTCGGAATCCGCCGTGAAGAAGCATGTCTCACGCCTCATCACCATCTTCGGCGCCAGCACGCGCCTGAACCTGGTGACCAAGATTCTGGGTGGCGCTGGCTCCTGAGCCCGACTTCGCTCTAGCGACAGAACCGACCTAGGACATGGGTGGGTGAGCTACGCCACTCTTGGCACTGCTACCTGGTGGTTTTCGGCGGCAGGGCGGGATTTTTCCGCACTAAATTGACCCAAGTCAGGGCATCCCTGGAAAAGGCATCTGACAAAAGGCATCTTTGGGTCTAAAA
>NZ_KV794746.1:0-5685 GCF_001808895.1 Corynebacterium sp. HMSC070E08 | reverse complement strand
TGGTTAGGCAGCTATTTCTTTTCTGCTGGTGGTTGAACCGGTGTGGTTCTCGAAGTCGACGGGGCTGACCATCCCGAGGGCGGAGTGCCGGCGCCGACGGTTGTAGACGACTTCAATCCAGTAGGCAACGGCCTTACGTGCGGCATCACGGGTAGACCAACGCTTACGGTCGTAGAACTCGGTTTTAAGCGTCGACCAGAACGACTCAGCCATCGCGTTATCGAAGCACACACCAGTACGCCCCACAGACTGGGCAATGCCCAGGCTGCGGCACACCTCCCAGAGCTTCTCGCTAGTGAATTGCGTTCCACGGTCAGCGTGAAACACCAGCCCATCAGGAACGTCACCGCGCAGCGTATGCGCCATCCGCAGGGCCCGTTCGACCAGGTGTGTGTCTTGAACGCTATCCATAGCCCAACCCAGCACCCTGCGGGAATGACCGTCGCGGACCGCGCACAAGTACAACCATCCCTCGCTGGTGCGCAGGTAAGTAATATCTGACATCCACACCCGGTTGAGCTCACCGGTATCAAACATGCGCTTGACCAGGTCAGGAAGAGTTGACTTACGCTTGGATTGAATCGTTGTCACCGGAACAAACGCACGCGGTGAAATCCCTTCAATGCCCATCATGCGCATCCGCTTAGCCACAGTCTTGCGATTCAATGTGATCTGGTAGCGCTCGGTAAGTTCTGCGGTGATCCGCGGAGCACCATAAACCTCATCAGAGTCTTTCCAAATCTGCTGAATCTTTCGGTCAACATCATCGTAAAATGCTGCCCGATCATCTTCGCCGGATAGTCGTTTCTGCTGCACATGGGCCCATTTGTAGTATCCAGACCGAGATACTTTTAATAGCCGTGCCATGCGTTTGATGCTGTAGTTTGCCTTCTCCTGCTGCATTAGTTCGAACTTTTCTGCTCGCGTTGCTTCGCGGCGAAGAAGGCTGTCGCTTTTGACAAAAACTCGTTATCCATCTTGGCCTCTGCCAACTCACGGCGCAGGCGAGCATTCTCAGCACGAAGATCAGCCTCACTCATCCCATCTGAAGCTCCTCGACGCTCACGCTCGAGTTTGACCCAGCGGCCTAAAAGCCCGGCGGAAACACCAATCTCCTTAGCCACATGGGCAATCGGGCGCTCTGACTCGATTACCAGGTTCGCGGCCTCACGCCGGTACTCCGGCGTGTACTTCTTGCGCTGTTGACTCACAATGAACATCCTCTCTTACGGACACAAGATCCGTACAAATAGGGTGTCCACTAAACGAGGGTAACCTCATTTCATCTTCACACCAGGGACCCCTACATGTTGTGGTGACCCGCTGAACCCGTCATGTTCTACCTCACCCCGCTACGCACCCCAAAACCGGAAGAGCCGGTTATCTTGATGTCGGCGTAGTTGTCGACGCAGACCATTGTTATGGGGTCTCCGCCCCATCTGCGCTGGATGTAGTGGCGGCGAGGTTTCCCGTGCCATGACAGGGTTGGTTTCCGTTCGCTCCAGGTTTGTTGCCGTGGCGCTGAAATGGGTTTCGGAACGAGAGACGTGTAGGGAAAGCTCCTATGAGTAGCATGGGGGAATCCGTTACAGGAAACTGAGCGCCTTACATACAGTGACGTAGTGAAATCTCCTAGGTAGACGCTTTCGCTAAAATCTCCCTAAAACAGAAAGTATTGCTTGGCAGCCGCACTTCCTACTTTTTGTTAAGAGAAGTTGTCCTACAACACCACAAAACCACCCGCGCCAATCGAACACCTGTTCCTTTAGATTGGTCGTATGGCGCACCCGAGCGGTACCGTATAGAGAAGTTTTAAGGAGGTATTGGCGTGGATAGCGCAGAGATTCCGTTTCTCTCTCTGTTTTCCGGTGCGATGGGGCTCGATCTAGGAGTTGAGCGCGCCGGGTTTGAAAGTCGGGTGGCAGTGGAAATTGACCAGGAGGCGGTACGGACAATCCGTCACAACCGGCCAAATCTACCCGTCGTGGACAGCTCGATTACCGAGACAACCGGCGAACAACTCATGAAGATCGCGGGCTTAACCGACGTTCCCCTCGTCGTCGGAGGTCCGCCCTGCCAGGCGTTT
Organism: Corynebacterium sp. HMSC070E08; assembly: GCF_001808895.1. Classification (NCBI taxonomy): domain Bacteria; kingdom Bacillati; phylum Actinomycetota; class Actinomycetes; order Mycobacteriales; family Corynebacteriaceae; genus Corynebacterium; species Corynebacterium sp. HMSC070E08. The sequence continues at coordinate 3,599 of NZ_KV794746.1, read as the reverse complement.
TCTGTATTTGGGAAACGCCGCGGAACCCAAGACACAAGAGGACAAATGCTTTGGGAGTTCCACCGCATTGTCAACGAGGTTCGCCCGCACGCTTTCATTATGGAAAACGTGCGTGGGCTTTTGTCGATGGCGGTCATCCCAAAGACTGACGAAAACGTACCAGACGACGACCCACGTCGAGAAAAAGGGAGCCTGCTCAAAGAGTTCATGGGTGCCATGAACGACATCGGTTACGCGGTGGACTGCTTCGTGGTCAACTCCGTCAATTACGGCGCTCCGCAGATTCGAGAGCGCTTAGTGCTCATTGGGAACAAACACAACCGACAGGTCGAGTTTCCTGTACCGCAGTTCTCTAATCGGCCAGAGGACGGGCTCCCACCATTTCGCACTCTTGGAGACGCGATTGGCGGGGAAGACTTCGTGGACCCAGACCCAGACTTGATGGACTTCTCGGAGCGTAAACTCCACTACCTCTCGATGATTCCCGAAGGCGGAAACTGGCGTAGCCTTCCTCCAGAAGTTCAGAAAGAGTCTATGGGCAAGTCGTACTACCTCAAGGGAGGCCGTAGTGCCTATTGGCGCAGGCTCTCCTTTGGCTACCCAAGCCCCACTGTGGTGACCATGCCAAATCATGCCGGAACCTCAATGTGCCACCCGAGGGAAACCAGGGCAATTACGGTTGGTGAAGCCGCAAGCATTCAAGAGTTCCCCCGTGACTGGAAGTTTCAAGGTACAGCAGCAGCCAAGTTCAGGCAGGTCGGCAACGCAGTTCCACCCCGTCTAGGGCAAGTCGCCGGCAACGTTGTGCGTGAACTTCTTTCGGAAATCGAAGCGAGTCCTGACCCGGAAGACTTGCCGAAACCTCGTGTTGTCCATCTACGCCCCCATGTCCGCACCCGGTCGTACTTCAAGGGAGGAGAGACAATTTTGGGCGAGCAGGGCTACTACAGTGCCGGAGAAGGTAAGGCTAGTGACTAGCCGTTAACCCGACGCAAGACGGCTTGCCAGTCCGGCGAACCGTCCGACAGGGCAAGCCCCTCAAACGCTTTCGATTCACGAATAAGTTTGTGGATATGCGCCTGCTGCTTGTCCTTGTCGGTAACTTGCTCGGCGGCTTGGATTAGCCCTTCTAGAACCCAGTCTTGAGTATCGTGCTCGCCGAAATTGAGCCAAGACCAGAACTCACGACCTGCATATACGTGAACCGCCTTCGACACGTTTCTGAGGTGGTGTTTAGCGTTCTTTGCGGGATCAGCGCCCCGCAAAATGGTGTACTTATCGGTTAGGTCTTGTTCTTGGCCATAAAGAACCCCGACGGCGACCTCGCCGTAAACTCCAGGATTTGGCTCCATGTAGTACTCATTGATTTGCGCAAAACTGGCATTCAAGTCCTTTGCGCCGCCGAGGTTGATAGTCCAAGGCGACGCTTTGAGTGAAAGCAGGTCCGTGTACCCATCGCGGTAGACGCTGTGGTCAATGTCATTAAAAGCCGAGTGGGAGTATGGCGGCGTAGAGTTCCTATACTTCGCATCAAACTTCTGCGTACCAAACACATGAGGCAAGAGTTTTTCGTCAATCATCTTGCCGAACCCAGTGAAGTGACCTCCAACTAGGTGCGACCCAAGCAGAAGTTCGCCGAGATCCTCGACACTGTCTAAGCCGTGGTACGCCATGACCATAGGCAACAGGAAGGGATTGACGTTGATGGTCTCCTTATTTCTACCAATCAGTTTCGTCTGGCGTGTTTTCATCCACCACTCACCGACGCGTTGGGACGCCTCAACAACATGGTCGTGCCCTTTTTTGCCGGGCGAACAGCGCTTCCTGATGTCGGTGTCTTCCATGTCTTTGACCGTAGCCGACATAATCGGACCTGAGACAGTCGACACACCTTGAAAAGGTGCGAAAGCGCAGGAATGCAAAAGTGGTAAGGTCGCTCAACTTCGGGGCCGGTAGGGGCCGTCCCAACCTGAGGTTACCCTAACCCTTTGGGGTGGGGCGGTGTCTGCCTTTGTCGCAAGACGATGCGTTACGTAGGACAATATGAAGAAGGTGTTCACCTACTTAAAGAGCCTCACGCCGACGCTGCACTTCGTACCGGTAAGTTTTCTCCGCATGCACCGCCAAGATAAGAGCCGAAACGTCCTGAAGCGGGTCACCCAACTGATTTGCATGACGCTTTGCTTTAGCGCGTAACTCCTGTAACGAAACGCCGCGAGCAGCAAGCAGTTCCGCCTCGGTGGGCTCGGAAGGATCAAACACACTCCTAAGGCTACTTCGAGTTTCCGGCGCAAGCACTGCAACGCACAACTGGGGCGGGATCCGGGTCAGTGAACGGTTTGGCTGCCGTGGCGAAAACAGGGTGAGGCCCGGGGAGGAAAGCGACGACTTCTGCGGCAGAGACCACGACAAGTTTCAAAGAGGGGCTTTAGCGGTTCCAGTACGCTCGTGACTCAAATACTCGATCGAAGTTCGAGCCCCGCGCTAGCTCACAACCACACCCCGTCGATGCAATGCTTTTAAGAATACAAAAGGCACCAAACAGCTAGACTTGATAGTCTGCCACGCCGAGAGTCATCTTGACGTTGCGGACGTACTCTCGATGAAATTCGGAGGCTGATACGCGCATCTGATAGTTGCTTGATCGCGCCAAGACATTTGCCCCAGTGGAGAAAAGTAGGGCTCAATGCGAGGATTATCAGTTTCAAAGTTGAACCAGCAGGGGTTCAGGACCACTCCAGAGATGCTGCGGAAATGGCTGCAAAGAGGGAAATCTGTGTATCCAAGGCAGCGGTTATGTAAAATTTGTACTTTTTACTGAAGCAGCACAATTTCTGCAGAATAGTCGATTGCTCATTTTGAGCGCGTTCAAGGGCTACACTTCTTCTCATGCCGTCGAAATCTGTCAAAGTCTATAGGGTCCAAATTGAGCCCCCTGTCGAGCCGTTTCTTTCAAGAGACAGCAATGGACAACGGGTGGAAAATGCGCTTTCGCAGGGGAGCGGCGTAGAGCGGTATGGGCGTATCTGGAGAGTTGGAAAAGTAGAGCAGGAAGGGAACGTCTTAATCGGAAAATTAGGGTTCGTTAATAGGCCCAAGACTTCTGAGGTTTGGGACGAGAATGAGCTTGATTTTCAAGAGTTCGAATTTAAGGATGGGTCGTCTGCCACGTTTGCGGTGAATCTTGAAACTCTTAAATTGGCTCTTCAGCCGACTGCAGATGTTTCGGTCACTAGTGCTTTAGGGGCTATACGTGCGCTGCTGTCCCTTGAAGGTGAGAAGTGGACTGTTAGCCCATTAAAGCGATCGATCGATTTTGAAACCTGGAAGTCAACCGTAGATAAGATTGTTCGCGTCAAATATAAGCTAAGAAAGCCAAATCCGCACTACGGTGAAGCAAAGAGTCTTGAAGAGGTTATGGAAAGTGCTGAGGCCGAAGTCGTAGCACTCGAAATGTCATCGAGCAAAGGCCTTGACCTTGGCTCTCAGTTTCTAAGAGAGACGCAAATGCACACTGACCGTGGGTACGGGGAAGCAGACTTTACTGGAACTCGACGTAGCACCAGTGAGGTTACCCTCGTTTAGTGGACACCCTATTT